>NZ_CAADGZ010000085.1:0-14546 GCF_900696675.1 uncultured Candidatus Kuenenia sp.
AAGGGGATATAAAAAACAATGTAGCCCCTTTAGGGGCGGTCTGTTTGTAGCGCAATAAAATTCAACAGGTAAATAGCTCCGTAGGAGCGGCCTGTATATGATTGACAGGAAGACAGGCCGCTCCTGACGGAACTAATATCTGTTATGGTATCCTATCTACTATAAACAGGTTGCTCCTACGGAGCTTATCGGTAATACGTTTTTTTTTAAAACCAAAGTGTTACAATAATTCTTAACTTAATGACATTGGTTTGTAACCTGAACCCGCGAATGTAGTTTCCATCGCCATTACGTTCCCAAACAGATACTTCACTATGTTCAGTACAAGGTTTGAGAACGAGTTGTGCTTCGGTAGTTTAATAGATTACGCTGAATAGTTACGGATAATTACTTGATATTTTAAATAATCATGTATAGAATATTTACCCCTTTTCCTTATATATTACATAATGGCAAAGGGGTATTTTTTTTATATAAAAAAAATTGCTAACTTCTTTATCGAAAGGATGTTGACGAATGGCTTTAACCGGACTGGATATTTATAAGCTGCTTCCAAAAACAAATTGCAAAAAATGTGGGAGGCCTACGTGCCTTGCCTTTGCCATGCAACTGGCGCAAAAGAAGGCAAATCTCTCGGATTGCCCTGACGTAAGTGAAGAGGCTAAAAATACGTTAGGCGCCGCTTCGGCTCCCCCGATAAAACTGGTAACCATTGGAGCAAACGGCAAAAAGGTGCAGGTAGGCGAAGAAAACGTCCTATTCCGGCATGATGAAAAATTTTATCATCCCACCGGCATAGGGATTACTATTTGTGACGATTTGAGCAATGAAGCATTCGACGAACGCCTGAAAAAAATTAACAATATGAAGGTTTCAAGGGTTGGCACTGAGATCGAAATTGATCTGATAACACTCATTAATAAAAGCAATACGCCGGAAAAATTTGCCGATGCAGCAAAAAAAATAAGCGAAGGTTCCCACCATTGTATTATATTAAGCAGCACCTCCGTAGATAATATGAAATCTGCCCTCGCTAATTGCGCGGAGAAAAGACCCTTGCTGCACGGAGCAAATGCGCAAAATTGTGCATCGATGGCGGCATTAGCGGTAGAAAATAAATGCCCGATGACGGTGACCGCCCCTACTCTTGAAGAGCTTGCAGACCTTGCCGAATGCGCAAAAAAAGCAGGCGTGGAAGAGATTGTCCTTGATGTGAGCGGTGATAATCCCAGGGATGTATTGCAAAAATTAACAAAAATAAGACGCGCAGCCCTTAAGAAAAACTTTCGTGCCATCGGATACCCCGCCATTACGCTTGTTTCAGAAGAAGACCCGTTCATGGAAATTTCGTTAGCCGCAACATATGTGGCGAAATACGCTGGCATTGTGGTGGTGGATCATTGTGAACCATGGGGCATTATGCCGTTGCTTACCGTCAGAACAAATTTATATACCGACCCGCAAAAGCCAATACAGGTCGAACCAAAGCTGTATGGTATAGGCGATGTGAAAGAAGATTCACCGGTTATCTTCACTACCAATTTCTCTCTTACTTATTATACCGTATTAGGAGAGGTTGAGGCGAGTCGTGTTCCCGCATACATACTGTCCGTTGATACGGGAGGCACTTCGGTGCTGACCGCTTATTCGGGCGACAAGTTAAATGATAAAACGGTAGCAAAGGCCATGGAGGCTGCACAGGTGGCCTCTAAGGTGAAACACAAGAAGTTGATTATTCCCGGGCTTGTTGCTGCAATGTCTGGAAAATTGCAGGAAACCCTTGGGTGGGAAATACTTGTAGGACCTAGAGAAGCCTCAGGAATACCCTCTTACCTGAAGACCGAGTGGCATAATTAGAGGTTCGAGGTTCGATTTACGCTTTAAAATTCCAAATTGTAAATCATAAATTAATAAAAAAAGGAAACCACATATTTCACTGACTTCGTCGTGAGCTCAGTCGAACGATTACACAGATCAAAAAAATCTAAAATCTAAAATCGTTCATCCAAGATGTTCAGTATCAATATACCGTACTAAATTTTTTAGAAAATCATATACTTTTGGCTATAAAAAGCCGTGGAAATAGCATGGAAGATTCACACTATACAATACATTTTCTCCCTAATGATATAACTGTTGAAATAGAACCGGGAAAGACGGTGCTTGATGCCTCATACAAAGGCGATCTCTTTATTAATGCCTTGTGCGGAGGGGATGGCACCTGCGGCAAATGTAAGGTAATTCTTCAGTCCGGGAAAACACAAAGGCGGCCTTCCTCCCATATTTCTGTAGAAGAAGCAGAAAAAGGATATGTGCTTGCATGCAAAACATTAATAGATGATAACCTTGAAGTATTTATTCCCGAAGAGTCACGGCTGGACAAGAGCCGGATACTGGTAGGGGATAATATGCTGTTTTCCGGTTCTCAGGCGGCCATTAATCCGGGAGTAGAACAGTTTAAACATGCCCCGTTGATAAATAAGATATATCTTGAATTGCCGCGTCCAACCATGGACGACAACATGGCGGATTATGAAAGGCTCTGCCAGGGCATTTCCTCGGAAACAACTATTTCTGCGGAAAAATTATCCATACACCTCGCTGTTTTAAAGCAATTGCCGGCGCTGCTAAGAAGCAGCGACTGGAAGATAACAGTAACCCTGGCAAACAGATGCCCATTATTTGAAATAATCGAGGTGCAGCCGGGTGACGTAAGCGCAAACAATTATGGGATAGCTGTTGACATTGGAACAACAACAGTAGTAGCACATCTGATTAATTTGTCCACAACGGAAACCATTGACGCCGAAGCCACCTATAATTCACAGATCAAGTACGGTGACGATTACATCCAGAGAATTATGTATGCTGCCCAAAATAATGCGATGGAAATGATGCACGAAATGCTGACAGAGGATGTTAACCACCTCATATCCACGCTGGTGAAAAGGAATACCCTGAATATCCACAATGTCAATGCCGTCGTTTGCGCAGGCAATACGGTAATGACTCATTTTCTCATGGGCCTTGACCCGACTAATATAAGAAAGGAACCGTATCTTCCTGTTGTCAATATTATTGCGCCAATAAGGGCAAGTGAAATCGACGTCAGGATTAACAGTCATGGCCTGCTTTACACGCTGCCCTGCGTTGGGGCTTATGTCGGCGGAGACATATCTGCCGGCGTTTTATCCATAAGATTGGATAAGGCGGAGGCATTATCACTGCTGATAGATATCGGCACTAATGGTGAAATTGTGCTGGGAAACAAGGACTGGCTTGTATGCTGTTCCGCGTCCGCCGGCCCGTCTTTTGAAGGCAGCGGAATTTCCTGTGGTATGCGTGCAGCAAAAGGCGCCATTGAAAAAATAACCATTACACCGGACTTTGACGTAATGTACAAAACAATCGGTGACGCCCCTCCCTCCGGAATTTGCGGCTCCGGGTTATTGGAATGCCTGGCAAATCTGGTAAGAAGCGGCGTCATTGACCGGACGGGGAATTTTCAAAAAGGGATAAAAACGGAAAGATTACGGTCTACGGATAACGGACAGGAATTTCTCCTTGTAGACAGGAAAGAAACGGCAAAAAAGAAAGACATCATTATTACGCAGGCGGATATACAGAACCTTATCCGGTCCAAAGCGGCTATTTATTCCGCGATTTCCACCTTACTGGAATCTATGGGAATGGACGTGGAAAGTATCGAACAGGTGTACCTCGCCGGCGGGTTCGGAAGCTATCTGGATGCGAAAAGTGCCGTTACCATTGGCATGCTCCCTGATATTGAGATCGCAAAAGTACATTTTGTCGGTAACACTTCAATAATCGGTGCGAAAATGACCTTATTCTCCGCGGAGGCCCACGAAGTTGCAAAAGAAATCGGTACGAAAATGACCTATATTGATCTGATGAGCAACAATAAATACATGGAAGAATATGTATCGGCAAACTTTCTTCCTCACACGAATATTGAAAAATTCCCCTCCGTGGCAGAAGAATTAATGGTGAGTAAAAAATAAAGGAGATCCATATCATGGCATATAACATTGCAGTTGCAGGAAAAGGTGGTACGGGGAAGTCTACTATCTCCGCGCTTATCATACGATACATCACCGAAGAATTAAAAAAGACCGTTTCAGCAATTGACGCGGACCCTAACTCTTCCCTGGGACCATTGCTTGGTCTGCACATCGACAGCACTGTTGCGGACATACGGGAAGATATTATTGAAAAAAAAGCGGAGTTTCCTGCGGGCATGTCGAAGGACAGATACATAGAATATTGTATCGAGGAATCGATTGTCGAAAGAGACAAATTTGACCTTTTGACCATGGGCAGGCCCGAGGGGCCAAAATGCTATTGTTATGTTAACAATCTCCTGCGAAAATATCTTGATAAAGTAGGAACTACCTATCCTTTTGTTGTGCTGGACAACGAGGCGGGGATGGAACATCTTTCACGCAGGACAACAAATAATATTGATTTTCTGATGATCGTCGGCGAACCTACTATTGTAGGTGCCTTGACCATGCAGCGTATCATTAAACTGGCAGAATCCCTACCAATAACGATTAAGGAAAAATTTTGCGTGTTAAACCGCGTGCCTGAAGAGGGTATTCATGAAAATATGCAGCAGAAACTGGATAGCCTGGGGATTAAAGTTTCTGCCATATTCCCATTCGATCAGGAAATATACAATTCTGCGGCTTGTGGAGTCTCCGTCTTTGAAATCTCACGGGAGAGTAAATTTTATCGGAAATTGGGAGATTTTTTACGGCAACATTTGCCCGCAACCGTGCTTTAAAAAGGCGCTGCCGGCAAAATATGATTTTATCATTTGTAGGGTGGATTAAGGCGCGGCCTTTTCGCGACGAATCCACCAATAATAACGAAAAAGGTGGATTCGCTGTTGCTTAATCCACCCTACTCGTGAGAACATAATTTAGATTTACAAGGTACGTTAGACCTGGATAAGTAGGAGAACGATTCATGGAAATACCAAATGTAGCTGAAAAATGGACAAGTAGCGTAAACGAAATTACCATCGGAGCAACAAAAGAAGAGGGGGGAACAAGAGAAAAAACGGTTACTATCGGCGGCTCAAAATGCATTCCTTTTATGGATTTTGACGGCAGCAAGGGACACAAACCGGTAATTGCAATGGATGTTTACGATATATCGCCCGACGACTGGCCTGAAACGTTAAAAAAACCTTTTGCGGACGTCCTGGACAACCCCGCACAATGGGCAAAAAAGTGCGTAGAGTATGGAGCGGACTTAATCTGTTTGAAACTGGAAGGCATCCATCCGGATAAAGGAAACAAATCTGCGGCAGAAACCGTGGACGTCGCAAAGTCTATCCTTGCCGCCGTCGGAGTTCCCTTAATCATCTGGGGTTGCGAACATGATGAAAAAGATAATGAGATTTTGCCAAAGGTGAGCCAGGCATTAAAAGGAGAAAATTGCCTGATAGGGGTAGTAACTCAGGATAATTACAAAACGCTTACCGTTACCTGTCTTGCGGACGGGCATAGCATTATAACACTCTCGCCGGTAGATATTAATATTGCGAAACAGGTAAACATCCTTGTCTCTGAAATGGATTTTCCACTCAAGCGCATCGTCATGTTCCAGACAACGGGCGCATTGGGATACGGTATGGAATACACGTATTCTATACAAGAGCGTGAAAGAATCGCCGCCTTAACCGGAGATAAATTAATGGCAATGCCGGTAATTTGTGACGTTGGCCATGAAGCATGGCGGGCAAAAGAAGCAAAATCCGACGATAAAGATGCTCCTCAATGGGGGCCACGTGAGGAAAGAGGCCCCATGTGGGAAACGATTACCGCAACAAGCCTTTTGCAGTCCGGGGTTGATATTATCCGCATGAATCACCCGAAGGCCGTAGCCGCAGTGAAAAAATGTATTGACCGTTTATACTAAAATTACGATTTTAAAAAGGGGAAAACATTCGATGATTTCTATCGGCGAACGTATTAATGGTATGTTTAAAGACGTGAGGGAGAGTATTAAAAATAAAGATCCGAAAGCGATACAGGAACTGGCAAAAAAGCAGACGGAAGCAGGTGCCACGTATCTGGATGTGAATGTGGGGCCTGCTGCAACTGACCCGGTAGACGCCATGAAATGGCTGATTGAGGTTATTCAGGATACCGTAAAAACTCCTATTGCCATTGACAGTCAAAAGTGGGACATAGTGGAAGCCGGTTTGTCGGTAGTAAAAAATGATGTATTAATCAATTCAACAAAGAGCGATCCGGAAGAACTGGATAAATACATGGGCATAGCAAAGGACTATAACGCCTCTTTAATATGCCTTACCATGGATAAACACGGCATTCCGCAGGACGTGGAGAAGCGTATGGAATTTGTAATGCAGATTGTAGAGAAGGCCGTTGAACATAATTTTCCCATGGAAAAAATCCTGATTGACCCGGTATTGTTTCCCATCAATGTAGACCAGAAACAACCAGCACTCATGTTTGATATTTTCAGCCAAATACAAATGATCTCAGACCCGGCGCCTCAGAGGAACGTGGGATTGAGCAATTTTTCTCAGGGTACAAAAGAAAAAAAACTTCTTGCCCGCACCTTCCTGACTATGGGAATCGCATATGGGTTAAATGCCGCACTGATGGACGTCCTTGATAATGACCTGATGGATGCTGCAATTACAGCAGAGATTATTATGAACAAAAATGTTTACAGCGATTCCTACCTTACCGCATTCAGGAAATAGTAGGGTGGTACGATTTGGGATTTGTACCTCGTACCTCCAGACGGGTTCGGGTTTGCAGCATTACTGTCAGTAGGGGGATTTTAGCCATTTTAAATACATAGAGCGCTATTCGCCAAATAAACTATGGGTTCAGGTTGCAAACCAATGTCATTAAGTTAAGAATTATTGTAACACTTTGGTTTTTAAAAAAAGCGTATTGCCGATAAGCTCCGTAGGAGCAACCTGTTTGTAGATAGGATACCATAACAGATCGTAGAGACAGGTTTGAAACCTGTCTCTATAATCAGGAGCGGCCTGTCTTCCTGTCAATCATATACAGGCCGCTCCTACGGAGCTATTTACCTGTTGAATTTTATTGCGCTACAAACAGACCGCCCCTAAAGGGGCTACATTGTTTTTTATATCCCCTTGGATTTTTCAAATAACTAAGGTATTAAGAATTATTTTATTAAAAACAACCCCCTTTTCCCCCTTTATTAAGGGGAACTTTTCTGGCAGGTTGCTTAACTTAATGACATTGGGTTACAAACCTGAACCCGCCGGGAGTCGTGTAATGTTTACGCTGAATAGTTACAATTATCCTGCCTAAACAGACATAGCCGAAACGAAACAACTTCCAGACTGCACCCCCCGCCAGCGGGGAACATTCTCCTCCCTTCTGGAGGAGGTAAGGTAGAGGATTCGTACAAATATTTTGCCAAAAGATGCAATGAAATTACTGATTAAGGCACTCTATCTTTATACTTTTAAGTCATCGCTGGAGGATATAATTTTATTGACCAAACCATACTGACAAGCTTCTTCGGCAGACATCCAAAAATTCCTCTTTGTGTCTGTCTCTACTTTCCCTATCGGTTGACCGGTTTCTACGGAAATCATACGATTCATTTTTTCCCTGCATTTCAGTATTTCGGTTGCCTCGATTTGAAGATCCGATGCAGTTCCATGAATACCGGTGGAAGGTTGATGGATAAGTATGCGCGAACTTGGCAAACTATACCGATCCTCTTTTTTTGCTCCTAAAAGAATAATGACCGCCGCACTGGCAACTACCCCCGAGCAAATAGCCTTAATTTTCGGTTTAACAAAACGCAGCATGTCGTACATCGCAAAACCGGCGTCGGCATCTCCGCCCGGAGAATTAATGAATACCCTGATATCTTCGTCATTATCCGCCTCGAGGAGTAATAGTTGCGTTATGACCCTCTCTGCCATTTTTTTATTTACTTCATCCGTAACAATAATCGTGCGTGTCTTAAGCAATCTTGCAATTAAATCTCCACCGCCACGTTTTTTTTCTTCTTTCTCTTCTTTCTCCTCTTCGCTATCACCCCTGGTGTTTAAAAATGGCATTTCAAAAATCATACATTCACTCCACGATAAAATCCTGTAAAAAATAATTTAATTCCACTCTCTGTTGAATAATAAAATTGCTGTAAACTACATTCGCGGGTTCAGGCTTTAGGCGGTTTTTTTAATAAAACAGCGAGCCGCAGTGCATAGCCCCATTATTCAAATAAACGCATGGGTTGCAAACCTGAATCCACCTGGATATGCTTTAATAGGCTGGGTTTTAAAAAGACAAAGCCCAACGGCATTCATTTTCACCCATCCCTAACCCTTCCCTGGAGGGGAATCAGACATGTCCCTATTGTGAGGGGCTAGGAACGGGTTTGTTAATTAGCAGTTTCCAGACGCATGTAATGCGTCTCTGCAAAGATGGGGGGTTCTCAGAACATTGGATCCATGGATAAGGCAGGGTGGTTTATTTTTTGCATATATTCCACTACTTCTTCTTCCGTCTGGGCTACAGTCTCATCGGCTATTTTATCCAGAAAATTCTCCAAATCCATTTCTTTTGACGCCTTTTCAAGCTGTTCCGAAAGTTCTTCTTTTAATGCCTTCGGCATCCACACTACCCTTGCCAAACCCCCGTCGGCGGAAATAAACTTTTTGCTTCCCAAATAAAATTTGCTGTGCCCCATAAACCCCGGAGTTTGGAGACCACCGCCTACAGTGCCTGCCATTGTGGAAAACTTCATGCCGCTTGGGGTCATTTCCGTAAAATCACGGTCTACCACCATAATCCCATTTGCCATGGGCAGCATTGCAGAAATACATTCGAAGCATCCGCAGCTTGTCATAGGATCAGTCATAATGCTGTATAAACTGACCTTTTCCAGCGCCCGATTAGAACTGCTATATAAAAATTCGTTTGTGCCGTCCCACTGACCCAGTCTGTCGTCAATCACCTTTCTTTTTTCTATGGGCTGGTTGGGACCTGTTGGGTTTATTTCATAACCCGCTTTCCCGTCAAGCCAGCTCACGGAACCGCACAAACCAGACCGTTCAGGGGTAACAATACAGACATGTGATGGCGCAAAACTCTGGCAAAGCGTACAACTGTAAAAGAGATTTACAGAATCATCCGTCATATCCCCTAACCGCGCATCACGCTCTGCAAATGCGGCGCGTACCTCTTTTAATTTCCCTTCCACGTCTTCTTTTTTTGTATACAGGGTTACCTGTACCTTATCAATAATGGCACCAAATTCTCCGTGAAATTTAGCATGAATGATTTTCCCGATATGTTTCAGCCGCAAACCGGCCTTAAATGCGTCTTTGCTTATACGGTGCCGAATAATATCCCTCTGTCCCATATGGAAAATACCCTGCGCCTCACCAAGAAAACGATGCATCTGACGTTCAAAAATGGGTTCAAAATCAGGTTGCATCTTTCTGCCTGTAACCTCTGCAACAATACCGATAGATACGCCTGGCCCTTGTGGCATATCGTCGAGATCCGGCCCTATTACCTGTATTTTGCCGTCTTCCACTTCATCTGCTTCCTTTGTGCAAACAAATTCAAAGGCGGGCACACCAGGTCCACCAATTTCTATCTGCATGTCATCTTTTCTGATGCGCTCCCCCTCGAAGGCCGGCCCGTATGCTACCGGAATATCGACCTTGTGGATGGAAATCTTAAGCCCTCGCACCTCGATGCATCTATCCACAATTTTATCAACAGGCACCCTTGATACTACGTGTTCATAGGTGCAGACTCCCGTAGGCAAAATTTCAGGTATGTCAATATTGGTGATGGTCGGGAAGCCATAGTTGATAGCCCCGGCGGCATTTGCATATTGTTCATCGGTCACTGCAGTTCCCAGCGCCAGAACAAAGGCAAAAATGCGGTTTTTATTATAAAGGAGATTCCTGCGCGCCTCACCCGGAGGTACGTTTCCGAATGAAAGGGCTGCCCTGTTTGCAAATCCCAGCGAATACACGGCAGCGGATGTTTCTTTTCCAAAAGGCACCAGACGTGTGTCCCATCCCATTTGTACCCCTTTTTCTTCCAGTTGTTCGGCAAACGAAATTCCTAAATTGTCCGATTGCATGAATACATACAGATTCTTTTCCTGAAGTTCCCTTGCGATTTTCACTGCGGTATCGGCGTCGGGAGCGCAGCCTACAATTGCGGCAAATCCAGGCGCAGTGCCGTCCACAAACTCAATTCCTCTTTCACGCATAATAATATCGTCCGCGGCGCCCAGCCAAATTCCATCAACAGGCGGAGGCCCTATCAGGTATTTGCAAACCTCGTAGACTTCTTCAGCAAAGAGAGTCGCCATGCCGGCATCCAGCGTATGTCCCAAATAAGGAACCCAGTGTTTTTCCGCAGGCAGCGGAGGCAGCATGCTCCTTGCCATACCTATTATGTGAACACAATCTTCCAGTGTTTTAACGGGAATACCCGTCATGGCATATATGATAGGCAGATAATACGCGGTATTAGGAAATTCGACTTTACAATCTCTCCCTTTTTGTTCAATTGCTTCGGTAAGTTTTTTATCCGCCTTATCCACGATCTGATATGCTCCGCGTATTGCGGCAGAACAAATTATCTTTGACATAGAACAACGCCCCTTTAATCCATTTTTTTTTAATGATGCCCGGCAGGTTTACATTCCTGCTCCAACGCTCTTCGTTCCGCCATATCGTAAAGCTTCCTTTCTTTCTTTACGTTTATACCAAGAGCCTCTCTTTTCATTTCGATATGGTACATCAACATCTTGCCGATTTTTTTTATATCCTGCTGGAAATCCCATCTTGCGCCTACCTGTTCTTCCAATTCCTTTGTGAGCAGGTTTTGCAAGTCAGGCGCACCGGCAACCGGGGAATTCATACCGAATACAGTATAAATTCCGGAAGCTACCAAAAACTGCCCGATAGCGATAGCCTTTTCGCTCATCCACTCCAGACATGCCCCTGCTACGGGGAGGTCGCTGATATCATTCCCCAGGCCGCCCTCTTTTGCCATTTCAGAACAGGCAATAAGAATGCGGCTGTTATCCACACAGGCGCCGGAATGCAGGACTGGTGGTATGCCGACCGCCTCGCAAACCTCTTTTAATCCCGCCCCGCACTGATCTTTTAATTCGGGGAGCATCAGACCGCCGGAGGCGCATTGTCCTGCGGCACAACCGGTTGCAACAACCAGGATATTGTTTGCAATGAGTTCCTTCGCCAAATCAACATACGATTGTGTGCATTCTCCGGCTTTCGGGCTTGTACAGCCTGCAATCCCAACAACGCCCCGGATCCTTCCGTTGATGATATTATCATTTAAAGGCCGGTAACTTGCCCTAAACCTTCCCCCAAGCATATATTTAATTGTTTCATGGCTAAATCCTGCAATAAGGTTAGGTTCGGAAGCGTCCGGGATAAACACCTTTTTTTTATCACGATTTTTGTAATTACCGATGGCCATAAGGATTATTTTTTTGGCGGACTCCAATGCATTTTCATCTTCAAATTCAACGTGTTCCGCACCGGAGATTTTTGCTTTGGATAATGTAGTGACGAGCTTTGTGTGGAAATGTTTTGCCGTTTCCGCAAGCGCCTGCATTACGCATTGGATATCAACAACCATCACCTCCACAACCCCGGTTGCCATTGCCCCCTCCTGCATCGTCATGTGTCCCGCCATTGGGATGCCATGCCGAACAAGAAGCTCGTTTGCGGTACA
This sequence comes from uncultured Candidatus Kuenenia sp., assembly GCF_900696675.1. Classification (NCBI taxonomy): domain Bacteria; kingdom Pseudomonadati; phylum Planctomycetota; class Candidatus Brocadiia; order Candidatus Brocadiales; family Candidatus Brocadiaceae; genus Candidatus Kuenenia; species uncultured Candidatus Kuenenia sp. The sequence goes on from NZ_CAADGZ010000085.1 coordinate 11,796, forward strand.
ACAGAGACCGGCAATCACAATGCCTTTTGCGCCCACTGCCGCCACTGCTTTTTCGATATCGGGGCCAGTGGAAGCCATAACAATTGCTTCCGCAAGCTGAGGCTCGTGTCCGTGAACAACGATATTTACGTAATCCTTCTTCAACACGCCAAGGTTTGCTCTTCCCTGTACCGGCTTAGGAGTTCCAAACAGAATGTCCTGAAGTTCGGTGGCAATCATACTACCGCCCCAGCCATCTGCAAGAGATACACGCATCGCCTGCTTTGTAAGATTCCTGTAATCCTGGTCTCCACCCATGCCGGTACGGTGCATGCTTTCTGTGACCTCCCGGTCAATAGCCCTGGATGCAATTCCTAATTTTTCCCATATCTTTTGGCGTGCCGCAGGGGCACGTTTGAGAAACAAAAGCGTTCCGTAAGGTTTTCCGAACTCCATTAATGCCATCTCTCCAACTTCTTCGGCAATTTCGTTTATTTCCCTGTCCTTGGTTTTAATATCAAAACACTCGGCAATCATTTTAAGTTTTTCTACATCTTTTATGCGGTAACCGGGGGCCTCGCCCCTTGCCGTTGCAACTAAAAGATGGGCAACCGCACGTCCATGATCAGAATGGCACGCAGTTCCCGCAGCACTCATACGAAGGAAATGCCTTGCGGCAAAAGTATTTGCATCTGCACCGCAAATGCCTCTTTTAGGACCAGGGCCAAACGGATCTATATTGCATGGTCCGTAGTTGCAATGTCTGCAACATAGAGCAAGGCTTCCATAGCCGCATTGCGGCTGCTGAGCCTTGTATCTGTCATACATAGTCTCAATCTTCGATTCACGCATTTTATCAAGCATTATTTGGTCTGTTGTCTTTTGTTTATCTTCCATGACACATCCTCCAATATTTTATTTGTGAAAAATTACCGTCAGGCCCTAGTAATATTATGTAAAGGGCCTAACTTCTCAACTTATTGAGAAGTTGCCGAAGAAACGCCTACTATCTATTTCATCTCCCTGATAAAGAAGATAGAAACATTAATTATAATTGTTCATATATTGAAATCAAGTTAAAAGAACACTACTTTTTTTACTTCTCTTTAACAATCTCCTCTAACTTGTTTTTAATTTGGCAGATTTCTTCTAACAATTTGTTGTTTTCCGCGAAAGCGGCTATTCCCTTAATATCAGATTCGAGTATTTTCTCATCATATGAAATAAACCCCAAAAGGGGAATACCATCAAGTCCATTTTGAATGAAAGCCTTATGCTCTTCGGAAGCTACTTTATTACCCACCGCATAAACAGAGGTAAGACCGATATCTTCAGCCAGTTTTTTTACCTGAAACGCCGTTTGTATACTTTTAGAACCAGGTTCTACTATTACGATCAATACATCTACGGCTTTTACGGTGGCCCGCCCCAAATGTTCCACGCCTGCTTCCATATCTACAAGGACGACCTCGTCTCTTTGCACTATCAAATGGCTAAGCAGTGTTCTCAAAAACGCACTTTCCGGGCAGGCGCATCCGCTGCCACCATGCTTTATGGCGCCCAATACCATTAGCTTGATGCCCTCATGTTCCAGAGAAAGTTTTTCCGGTAAATCAGAAACAGTGGGGTTTAATTTAAAAAATTTACCATACTCATCTGATGCGCCCGTACGTTCTTTTATCAAGTCCTTCATCTGGCTGATGGGGATTATTTCAGACCCCTTCATAAAACCAAGCGTCACCGCCAGGTTAGATACCGGATCAGCATCAATGGCAATGACTTTCTTTCCGGCTTCTTTAAACACCTTCGCCAATGCCGCAACGAAAGTCGTTTTTCCCACCCCTCCCTTCCCTGATATCGCAATTTTCATATACCTTCCTCATACTCTGCGAAAATGGATCTTCATCAAAGAAACAAAGCCTCAGATACTGAATACCAAACGCACTAATATGCAACAATTACATATTAGAAATCACTACAGCATTAATTTTAGCAAATTATCTGTTTAATTACCAAGCAAAATTACTGAAATAACCGCCGGGTTACTATTTATAGTTTAAGTTTTTTATAAATCTTTATTCTTCATAATACTTTCATGGAACATGACAACTACTCCAGACCCAGCTTTGCCCTCAACCCCTGATCTTTCCTGGAAACAGCATCAGAGAGTTGCTTTTTATACATAACTATTTTTTGCCTCAAAGCCGGATTCGCAACACTTAATATCTGTATTGCCAGTATTGCGGCGTTAATTGCCCCTGCCTTTCCAATACCCATGGTAGAAACGGGGACGCCAGATGGCATTTGTACGGTAGAAAGAAGCGAATCCAAACCTCCCAATTCTGGCGTTGGCATAGGAATTCCGATAACAGGAACAGGCGTCAGGCTGGCAATTACCCCTGCCAGATGTGCAGCCCCCCCCGCCCCAACAATGATTACTTCGTATTTTTTTTCGGCTTCCAAAGCATAAGAATGGGCACGTTCCGGTGAACGATGGGCAGATATGACATTTACATCGAAATCCAATCCAAATTCTCTTAACGTTTGTACAGCCTCTTTAATTATTGGCACGTCTGAATCACTACCCATTACTATACCAATCTTTTTCATTTTCATAATTTATCCGCCCAAAAAACCGGTAAATCAATGTATTTGAATACCCTCACCGTTTAACCCTGACAGGGTTCCAAACCCTGTCAGGGTTGTTTCATTCATATACTGGTGAAGCATATATACAATCGCTGCTATATCTCTGAAATAAAAATATAATCG
>NZ_CAADGZ010000086.1:0-14374 GCF_900696675.1 uncultured Candidatus Kuenenia sp.
ACGGAAAGCGGTATCACGCACATAATGAAGTCCATTTTCTATTGACCAGTGTCCGCGGGAAAACTTAAGAATGGTTTTGGGACTTGCTTTTTGTTGTGTCAGGCTGGTAATACCGTAAACAATTTCCCCGGTCTTTTTGCTTGTCTTGATTTTTGTAAATATTCTATGAATGCAAAATACCTGTCGTTTCGTTTTTGTATTGTAACGGCAGGAGAGACGTTTGAGCATATTTTGCGGACAACGCTTTGCCCACTCTGCAATAGCAGCAAAGCTCCAAGCATTGCATATCTTTGTATATTATGTGCTTATGGAAAACTTTGACAGCGTCGTGTCTTGCGGGGCATAATCAAAGACGAAGGACGAAAGACCAATGACTAATACACTACTGCTCCCAACTATCACAATTTATTGGTAAGTTACGACGACGCTAACGTTACTCCGCAACTGCCTGTAGCGGTGTATAAAATCCTTGTTTTTTGTAACTGTTGCAATTAGAATTGCTTCTTTAATCCATTCTATTCAAAAGATTACGATTGTTTGGTCAAAATTTTCATTACAGAGAAATTTTACCGTGGAAAATAATTTTAGTAAAATCTGTTTTCAACCAGAGAAAGGCAAGATCGCATGTCGGGTGAACATATTGATTTGGCAGTAATTAACCGGGCAAAAGACGATAAGGTAAAGCTTGTTCAGTTACAATTTACCGATATTAACGGTAGTGTAAAGGCAGTTACCATACCAATTGAAAAGTTCCCGGAATCTTTGGAGAAAGGGTTGTGGTTTGACGGTTCATCAATTGAAGGTTTTACAAGGATTTGTGAAAGTGATATGTTTTTAAAACCCGATGCAGGTACATATGCGTTGCTTCCCTGGGAGACGGTTGCTGTGACTGCGAGGCTGTTCTGTGATGTTTATATGCCTGATGGTTCGCCTTTTGAGGGAGATCCCCGTTACATATTAAAGAGGGCAATTAAAAATGCCCGTGATATGAATTTTGAATATAACGTGGGGCCTGAACTGGAATTTTTCCTGTTTAAACCGAAGAATGACGGGGCCGTTGCACCCACCCCACATGATGTAGGAAGTTATTTTGATTTCTCTCCCAGGGACCTTGCGGGGAATGTGAGGGCAGATATTATTTTTACTCTTGAAAAAATGGGTATCAATGTGGAGATGAGCCACCACGAAGTAGCTCCGGGCCAACATGAGATTGATTTTAAATATGCAGAAGCATTACGGACGGCTGAGAATGCCCTGACCTTCAAGCAGGTGGTAAAATCCATTGCACATAAGCATGATCTCTATGCTACCTTTATGCCGAAACCGATTTTTGGGATATGTGGCAGCGGGATGCATTGTCATCAGAGCCTTTTTGATATAAGGACAAACACCAATATTTTTTTTGATGAAAATGACACGTATAAATTAAGCAGGAACGCAAAACATTTTATTGCCGGGCAACTGGAGCATGTAAGGGCGATGAGCGCAATACTTTCTCCGACCGTGAATTCCTATAAGAGATTGGTTCCGGGATATGAAGCGCCGGTGTATATATGCTGGGGGCAAAAAAACAGATCTGCCCTCATCAGGGTGCCGAGGTATTCTCCCGGCAGGGAGCAGGCAACAAGGGCTGAACTGAGGTGTCCTGACCCAAGCAACAATCCCTATCTTGCTTTGGCAGTAATGCTGGAAGCAGGACTGGATGGTATAAAAAGAAAGCTTGAATTGCCAAAGGCAACAGAAGAAAATGTGTATGAATTTAATAAGGATGAACTGGCATACCGTAATATTGCAACATTGCCTGGTTCTTTGGGGGAGGCGTTGCATGAATTAAAACAGAGTGCGTTGATGAAGAGGGCGCTGGGTTCACATACTTATCAAATATATTTGCATTCAAAATTTTCCGAATGGGATGAATACAGGATTCAGGTAACGGAGTGGGAGCAGAAAAAATATCTTGAAACCACATAGTTCTCCCTGACCACGGGTATCTAAAATCAATTAATTGCGAGTGGATAAAAACCATACCATGAATGAGATCGGTTACAATATTGCCTTTGCAGAAAGTATGGGTTCCGGCGGGCATATCGGCTTTGTAAAATATTTTCTAAAAAGAGGGCAGGCTTTCGGCATGTGAAATTGTTGGCTATGAGCGAAGGACGCAGAAACGAATTGTATTAATCCGACAAGTTTCTTGATGTTATCATTTCGGCAAACCGGGAAGCCTTGTCGTTAAAAATGGATTTGTGGCGCAGGATTTATAAGTACAGGCCCGTACAATGCATGGATTATCCTGATTGTGCCGGAGCCGCTTCCGGGCAGGAAATAACAGGACTATGCATTTATAACGAATATAATACTTCAGGCGCTTATCAGCAGTTGGTCTATAAGCGTGAATGGAAGGCATTTCTCGCAATCAGGGATGATTTGACCGCTTTGCGCGGAATATTCTCAGGCAATGAAGTTTCAGCCACAAGGGAAATATTGCTAAATGCAAAGGGAGTTTGTCTTGCGGAGATATCCGTAGAATCGGAGAAACAGGATTTTATCCTGATTCCTCTACCGAAACGAACAGAAAATATTTTATATTTATCCGAAAAACACCAGCCTATTACTACGATAAAAGACGCTTACAGGAGATGGGATGAGAAGATAAAAGGGAATCTTCAGTACCATTATGGAACGGAGTGGAATAAAAAATTGGAAGAGGCTATTAGAATGGAGGGAAAAGATGTTAGTAAAGGAAATAATGAGTAAACAGTTGGTCACCCTTAATGCCGATTCAAAGCTTGGCTTTGCCGAAGATATTATGTATTTGGGGAGAATCAGGCATTTGCCGGTAGTAAATGGAAAAGAAATAGTGGGTATTTTGACGCAAAGAGATCTTTACAAGGCGTCGCTGACTTCCATTGTTACGAATTGGGAAGAAAATAAGACTTTTCTTGATTCTGTTAAAGTTGCGGAGGTAATGACAAAAGACGTCATTACCATTTCTCCGAACACTTCAATTGAAGATGCTGCACAGATTATGATTGATAAAAAGGTTGGCTGTTTGCCGGTGGTTGAAGATAAAAATACTCTTCTTGGCTTGATAACAGAAACGGATGTATTGCAGTATTTTGTTCATGAATGCAGAAAAAACAGATAACCGTTTTGTTTTTTAAAGAGTTCATGCAAATTAACCTGTCTTTTTTGCAGATCCGGAAAATATTGCCAGTATGATTTCAAGAAGAACATTTATAAAAGGAGCCGGCGGATGTGTACTGGGTATGGTATCCGTAGGGGGTTATAGCCATTTTTTAGAGCCCCGGTGGGTAGAAATAAACAACGTTACCATAAAGCTTGAAGATTTACCGACTAAATTTGAAGGTTTAAGAATAGCGCAACTTTCAGATATCCATCATTGTGAATATGTATCAAAGGATTTTATACGGAATTGCGTCCACAAGACTAATGCGTTATGTCCTGATGTAATAGTCCTGACTGGAGATTATGTTTTTGGCAGCAACGATTATCTTTCTTCGGTGGCAAAAGAATTATCTGAATTGAAGGCAAAAGAGGGAGTTTTCGCTATCCTTGGAAATCATGATGATAAGGGAAGCACCTATGATGAATTGCAGAGAAATGGCATTCGCTTACTCATAAATGAGCATATTGTTTTATATAGGGACAACGCGTATATATTTATTGCGGGCATAGATGATCTCTGGAAGGGCGAAATAGATATTAAAAAAACCCTGAAAGGAATGGATGAGAATCCAAAGATTTTACTGGCACATAATCCGGACGTGATTGAAACAATCCAGTATGAGGATGTCGATTTTGTTATATCCGGACATACTCACGGGGGGCAAGTGTGTTTCCCCTTTTATGGACCTCCTATCGTGTACTCAAAATTTGGGGCTCGTTATGCTGCGGGTCTCTTTCGTGAAAGAAATACGTTAATGTATGTAAACAGAGGCATAGGCGTATCTAATTTGCCGGTACGGTTTTTTGCAAGGCCTGAAATCACGCTGTTCACCATAAGAAATGGTTTGCAACAGGTGTAGTTCTTTCTTCTTCCTTTAGTACTTTATCAGTAATTTCTTTGCATTTTTTGTCATTAGAATTTGTTTCGTATTTCGAATTTCGTGCTTATTTGTTGCTTGGTTCTGGCTATGCCAGCTTAGGTATTATTTTTAAAATGTGCAATTATTATTTGCCCCTGTATTTATATAAAAAGCGCAAAGAGAAAATAGTACTCACAAAAGAAAGAGTAAATCCATTGGCAAGCACAATGATTATATCTCTTAAATGTAACCCGTAAACTAACCACATACTGCAGCCGAGTAGTAAAAGGGATAACATTATCGGGGAAACATCATTTAATTCCTTTGTCCTTATCCCACGAATGATTTGCGGGATAAAACCTACTGTAGTACACAATGCCGCAATTGTTCCTATTATAGACCATCCCATATATATTTCCCCGGTTATTTTGTTATTATCAAAAATATAGTATTAATTGTTTAAAGCATACCAAAAAGAATTGCAAAAAGTAAGATCAAACGCTATATTTAACGACTTAACGGGCAGTAAGGAAAGGGGGAAAATAATCAAGGGAAAAGGGAAAGATAAAAGATAAAATGGGCGGAATAAGAAACATGATAAAAACATTACACCCGGCTTACTTTGTGTTTATCATGTCAACAGGCATTATATCGATAGCGTCAAATATGTTGGGAATAACGCCGGTAGCACAGGGGTTGTTTTATTTAAACATTGTGGCATATGCGGTTATATTGACGATCCAGATACTGAGGATAATAATGTACTGGAGTTTGCTGTACTCAGACATATCAAATCCGAAACTTGGACTGGTTTATTTTGCGATAGTAGCAGGAACCAACGTGCTTGGGGCGCAGTTTGTAACCGTAGTTAACTGCCAGTGCGTTGCCAAGTCATTGTGGTTTTTTGGAATATTTCTGTGGGTGGTGCTCACCTTATCGACATTCACCTTGTTATTTTTAAAAAACGAACAGCAGATAGAGCGCACAATACACGGGGGGTGGTTAGTATCGGTGGTAGGCACACAGTCGGTTGCGGTGCTTGGTGCGTTATTATCGCCGTGTTTTGCGGAGACCTCAAACTTTATCCTGTTTTCCTCGATGGTGTGGTGGATGATAGGATGTTTCTTATACGTGGTGATTATAACGTTAATAACTTATAGGTTAATATTTTTCAAGATAGCACCGGAGGTGTTGGTGCCTCCGTACTGGATCAACACGGGAGCTGTAGCGATAACAACACTTGCAGGGGCGACAATAAGCTTAAGCATCCCGAAGATAGAAGATCCGTTTTTAGATATTGATGGATTTATCAAGGGATTTTCTGTGTTCTTCTGGTCTTTTGGAACGTGGTGGATTCCGCTGCTGGTAATAATCGGGATATGGAAATACGTGTATCACATGACGCCGTATAAGTATAATCCGCTGTACTGGGGTCTGGCGTTTCCGTTGGGAACGTATACGGCAGGTACACTAAAGCTGGCAGAGGCGCTGGGGATAGGATATATATCAAACATATCAAAGGTATTTATCTACATAGCGTATATTGCCTGGCTGATAGTGTTCGTGACTATGATTCGTTCTTTTCTTAAACCAGCTCTGGCAAAGCAATAACGCAATGTCAGTTTCCAGGAATCTTTTAGCGAACCATACGATACTTTTTTTGTAACAATTTAGTTTTTTGGAAAAGTAGAAACGCTAGTATAGCGTTTCATTAAAATATCTATATTGATACCGTCATTGCGAGCGACAGCGAAGCAATCTTAAGTCTTTTGGGAACAAGAGATTGCTTCGTCGCTACACTCCTCGCAATGACATTTTTTTACGTACACATTTTAACGAAACGATGTACTAGTTCCCAAGCTCCGGCTTGGGAACTATACTGTAAGAGTTCACAAATAGGGATTTCTAAAATTAGATTTAACTTTTGTTGACATAAATAGTTATAGTATTTTTGAAATCACACTTTGTGAACCCCTTGAGTATAGCAGTTTTTCCCATTTCATAGCACTAAAGTATTATAAATTTCATCTCTTTCATCTCTAAGATAAAATCCTTACGTTATGTTGAATGGCTTAACAGAAAAACAGCCCCTGTCTGACATAGATTATGCAAAAAAAGTATTATTACTCGAGTCAGAAGCAATAAAAAATCAGATTCATCGTATTGATAATCATTTTCAAAAAGCCGTAGATATCATATTTACGTGTTCCGGCAGGGTCGCAGTTACCGGGGTTGGAAAGGCTGGCATTATTGGACAGAAGATCTCTGCCACTTTGGCGAGCACCGGCACGCCTTCTTATTGGATTCATTCCTCCGAAGCCAGACATGGCGATCTTGGTAAAATTGTTGCCAGCGACATTGTACTTGCGTTGTCAAACAGCGGCGAAACAGAGGTGGTGTTGCTTTTGCCATTTTTGAAACAAATGGGAACAAAGATAATCTCCGTTACGGGCAATAATAAATCTTCCCTGGCGCTGCATAGCGATGTCGTTCTTGATATTGGAAATGTTGAAGAAGCCTGCCCTTTAGGCATTGCGCCTTCTTCGAGCACAACGGCGATGCTTGCCATTGGAGATGCCATTGCGTTAACGATATTTAAAAAGAGGAATCTTAGCAAAGAAGAGTATGCCTTCTATCATCCTGGCGGAGAACTTGGAAGAAAATTACTGCCGGTTGAAGTTGTTATGCGCAAAGGCAGGGAAAATCCTGTAGCGGATGAAGATATGCCTCTGCTGGATGTCCTTGGCATTATGACGGAAACAAAAGGTAACCCGGGAGCAGTGAGTATTGTTGATAAAAATAACCGGTTGACGGGGTTTTTTACGGACGGGGATTTGAGAAGGCTTTTAAGGGAAGGAACGTCATTTTTATGCAAGACAATAAAAGAGGTTATGACCCCCTTTCCCAAGGTAATCAATAATCGTTGTTTAGTTGAAGAGGCATATAAAATACTGAGAGAAAACAAAATTGACCAAATTCCTGTGGTTAACGATTTCCATACACCTGTCGGCATATTTGATGTGCAGGATTTATTGGAGGTTAGATTTTAAATATGATGAAAGAGATAAAACTTGTTATTATTGATGTTGATGGTGTTTTAACAGATGGCTCGATCTTTATTGATAGTGAAGGGCGGGAAGCAAAGGCTTTTAACGTGTTGGACGGCACGGGTATCTCTTATCTTCATCGTGTCAATATTAAAACGGCAATAATTAGCGGAAGAACGAGCAAAGCAGTAGATCACCGAGCAAGAGAATTGAATATCGCGGAGGTGCATCAGGGAATCAAAAATAAACTGGACGTATATAATAATATCCTTGGGAAATATTCGCTTAAAGATGAAGAAGTGTGTTATATTGGCGATGACCTCATAGACCTACCCATATTTTACCGCGTCGGTTTTCCCGTTGCGGTTGCCAATGCCATGCCTGTCGTAAAACAATATTCTTCTTACGTTACAAAAGCCAAAGGCGGATGTGGCGCTGTAAGAGAAGTTGCCGAGAAGATAATTAAATTTCAAGAGAAATGGCATATAATCATGGATCGATATCAGAATAATCGTAACACTTTAGTTTTTTGAAAAAAATTTGCCACACATATATAGTACAGTGTGCGTGGTAAAAGGAATGCTTCCTTATAACACTCCCCCCCAGGCCCCTCTATAAAGAGTGGATTTAGGGGTGTGTTTAATAATCATGTATATACCTTTCTTTTTGTAAACACCGGAATCCTTGATTTTATTGAGTATTTTCAAAAAGCTAAAGTGTTACGAATAATCAGATATAAATATTGAAAATTTCTTTTTTCATACCAGCCCTGCATAATTAATGTTTGTAACAAATAAAGCACTTCAGAAGTAAGACTTTTTGTTTTCCTGTAAATAATGACTACGCGAAGATATATATTTTTAAGCATACCCATCATTTGTTTCATTACGATAATCATTTCAGTTATTCTCTCAAAGCCCAAATCAAAAAATACTGTCAAAAAACCAGGAGAAAGCATTGTTTCGTCAGAAGATTCTCTAAAGAATAAGCGAATAATAGACGACATACGAAAATCCGAGAAGATCACTCAAACGGTTGACGGTCTTTTTCTCCCCAACTACGATAAGGAAGGAAATGAGACGTACACAATGAGAGGGAAAAATACCTTTTTGCTGGAGAACGACAAATATAAAATAATTGAACCGGAAATTGAATTAATGGATGATGAAGATCCGGGGGACGAAGCGAAAAGGGTGATAATTACATCGGACATTGGAGAGATGGATAAGATTTCAAATGAGGGGTACCTTTCCGATAACGTTGTAGTTCATCTGGATAAGGAAACCAGGTTGTATACCGAAAACATGCAGTACTCTCCCGGGAATAAGTCCGTACATACGGATGAGTTTGTCACTATCACCGGAACAGGGCTTGTAATCACCGGCAAGGGTTGCGAGGTGGATCTTGCCAACAGAAAGATGTGGATTATAAAAGATGCGGAAATGGAAATGGATGGTGTGAAAAATGATCTCTTTTTCATGTATGAAGAAGGCTTAGGACAAGGCCATGTACCGGAAGCACCGGATATGGGGAAAACGGTTGAAGATGAAAAGACTGAAGAAAAAACAATCATTCGTTCCAACGGTCCGCTTGTGTTTGATAGGGATGCTGATTTCCATGTCATGACATTCAACGACAATGTTGAAGCCGCGAAGGGCAGCACTACCGTTTTCTCAGACAAGCTTGTTATTTTTCTTGATGCAGAAACAAAAGTAACGAAACAGGCGATTGCAAGCGGAAATGTTCTTGCTTCGCAGGGATCAAAAATTGCCAAAGGAGACACACTTTCCTGGGATGCCAATACGCAAAGCGCAATTCTTGAAGATGCAAAGAAGGCAGAATTTATACGAGATGATCTCAGTATATACGCCGCCAAAATGATTTTTTATAAAAATGCAAACAAAATAGACGTTCCGTGTGCCGGCAGCTTGAGAATAAAACCCAATGAGAAAAACATTCCGGAGAAAAAAACTGCGGATGCAGATGCAAAGTATGAAATGATTAATGTGAAATGGGAATGGAAAATGAATTACATGGGGGATGCAAGGGAAGCCATCTTCGAGGAAAATATTGAAGTACGGAGAGATGATTCCCTTCTCCGGTGTGATTATTTGTACGTAACGTTTAACGACAATAACTATGACCTGAAATCATTTGACGCAAAGGATAAGGTTCATATTGTTGATAAAAAAGGCGGTTTATGGAACGAGGCGGTTGGTGATCAGGTTGCATGGGATGCACAAAGTAACGCAACCGTTTTATATGGGACCCCTTTTGCTATTCTCAGGGAAGGAAATACAAGGCAGATTATTTCCCCCAAGGTTACTTTCTTCGAAAATGAGGAAAAAATCCTGTGTGAGGGAAAGGGGAGTTTATATGAAATCGGAAAGGGAATGAATCGCACCGAAGAAACGGACAAAACAGGCATTAAAGTTACCTGGCTAAAAAAAATGGAGTATGATAGTGTTATAAAAAAGGCAGGATTTTTTGAAGAGGTTCTGGTTTCTCAAAGCGGACAAAGGCTGAGCGGAGACCAAATTGATGCATATATGGGAGCAAACGGAGAGATTTCAAAAATTATTACCGCCGGCAACGTTTATTTTTATAGCGAGGATTTAGGAGGGAGCGAGGGGTTCGGCACATTTTTTACCTGGGATTTACCGAAAAACATGGGAGTGCTGACTGGCAGCCCGAAGGCGGAATTAAGAAAAGAAGGTTCGAGGACTTTTTCTGAAAAGGTTTACTTCAATATGGCAGAAGGCAGGATAACGTGGGAAGGCAGACCTCACTGGCAACTTATCAGTAAAGAAGCTGGCAATGCGGATAAATAAAAAGATTCGTCATATTATAATTTTTTTGGTATTTTTTCTAACAACCTTTGCAGGGCAGCTTTACGCAGAAAATACGCAACGTGTGGAAATTTTTGCGCATCGGGGTATATTGGAAGAAACGCCGGAAAATACATTTGCTGCTTTGCACAGGATTGCAGAATTGGGCATAGACGGTGTTTTGGTTGATATTCGCAGTACAAAGGATGGCCGGCTTATATTAATGAACGACGAAACGATTGACCGCACAACGGATGGTATGGGCAGGGTTGACCGTTTATTATATTCGGAAATACAACAGTACGATGCTGGATCATGGCGGGGCGTGGAGTTTGAGGGGGAACGTGTTCCTTTGCTGTCAGACGTACTGATGTTTTGTAAAATTAACAAACTTAAACTGATTTTAAATATACAACAGATTTTTCTGGAAGAACAAGTTGCAGAACTGATTAATACCTATGAGATGTCTTCGCAAGTTTATTTATGGGGAACGATGAGGAATTACAGCCCTAAAAACGCAAGGTCTTTCGGAAAGGGACTGGTGTATGTTTCCACAGATGAACTAAACGAAGAAAAACTGAAACAAATCCGCAAAGAAAAGAAATACGCATTTACTTCTTTACTGGAAAGTGATGACCGTCGGATAATACAGAGGGCGATAAAGCGGGGAGTAGATGTTCTTCTCGTGGATTATCCCTATGTAGCAATGGATGTTTTGGATATAAATACCCGATTAAACACCACAACTGAAATAAAAAAGAAAGCACGTGAAAAAAGGCCGCTTTCGATAGACAATAACGACCCGTTTATTCAAACAAAAATAAAAACACTGTTGAACACGTTGCAGAGCGAAGGAGAGGATGAATCAAGGACAGCGGCAATAACATTAGCCGTTCTGCCACAGAAATACACGGTACCGCCGCTTCTGAAATTATTCAAAAAGAAGAGTGCAAAGATAAGGCAAAATGCCGTTTGGGCGCTGAGTTTTTGTGGTGATAATACTATCGCACCACAGATAGAACCGCTTTTAAACGATAAAAATACCATCGTTCGGAGGGAGGCGGTGCTCGCATTAAAAAGGCTTGGCGCAGCACAATCAATACGGGCGCTTACTGACAGGTTTCAAAGAGAAACTGAGATAAACGTAAGATATGATATTGCAAGGGCATTATGCACTCTGGGAAATCAAGGTTCAGTCTTTCCCATACTGGAGATGCTTAAAAAAGAAAAGAGCTGGCTTGTCAAAGAGGCTTGCATTGAAGCGGCAGGCAATAGTGGTAATGATAAAGCAATTGCAGCCTTGTACGATATTCTTATCACCGATGCGGAAAGTGAGGCCTCCTTTGCCCGTACAAAATCAGCGTGGGCATTGGCTTCTATGGAGGAAAAGGCCGTTCCTTTTCTGATAAAGGCCCTCCATGATAACGAAGAATCTACAAGGCGTAAAGCCAGTTGGGCGTTAATAAAAACAGGCAATCCTGCGGTACCGGCATTAATTGGCGCACTGAATGACGTTAATGAACATACGAGAAATCGTGCAGCGCAGATACTCGGATGGATTGGCAATGCAAGCGCCGTAACCCCGCTGATGTGGTCGCTAAAAGATAAATCCCCTTTGGTAGTAAGCTCTGCAGCCTGGGCGCTTGGCAGAATCGGGACGCCAAAGACACTTCTATCCCTGAAGGCGCTCATAAATAGCAGGAATGAAGACGTCGTTGATAGCGCATTTGAGGCGATGGGTAGGATTGTGGAGCGATACAAAGATATTGAGTAGCATCTGCCAAAACTGGCATAGCCAGAAACAAACAAGCACGAAACGCGAAGAAAGAAATGGGAATCACAGATTACACAGATTAAAAAAAATCGTCTCATGCTTACAATTAACCAACTTCAACATTGAATATTTTGCCAAAAATGCCAAAGAAATTACTGATAGGGTACTAAATGCGGTCTGACGGCGCTATGGTTTCCGTTTTGCAAACGTGTGCAATAAACAATTTGACTAAATAATAGGATTTCAATATTATGACGAGATTAAAATTTTTGTAATAGTCCTTATAATATGTGTTTTATGGCAGATACAATCCCCGGCAAGTAGCAGTATGTAGTACCTTGTCAGTAATTTCTTTGGCATTTTTGGCAAAATATTCAATGTTGAAATCTGAAAAACAACTCCTAGTGACAAAATGATTTGAAATGCGAAACAAGTGCATCTTTCGTATCTCGCATTTTGTGCTTCAAAATTGTTGTATGTTTTGGATTTGTTTTTGCTTTGAATTTTATGCTTTGTTATTAGGATTTGTTTCGTATTTCGTACTTCGGATTTCGTATTTTTTATTTATTGCTTGTTTGGTTCTAGCTATGCCAGTTTAGGAATTTCAATATTTTCAGTTAAGTAAGGAAAGGTATTTTATTGATGAAACGCAGTATTGTGTACTTAGTAGGAGCAGGTCCAGGAGATCCGGGGCTTATAACCGTAAAAGGACGAGATTGTATTAAAAAAGCGGACGTTATTGTTTATGATTATCTCGTAAACGTTGAATTACTTAAAGCCGCAAAACCGGGCGTGGAAATGATATATGTGGGAAAGCAGGGTGGTTCCCATACCCTTGAACAGGAGGATATTAATAAGCTTCTCGTAGAAAAAGCATTGGAAGATAAAATTGTCACACGGTTAAAAGGAGGAGATCCTTATATCTTTGGACGCGGCGGAGAGGAAGCCCTTGTTCTGCGAGAATATAAGATCCCTTTTGAAGTAGTTCCGGGCATTACCGCAGCTATAGCGACTCCTAACTATGCAGGCATTCCCGTAACGCATAGGGAATATACCTCTACTTTTGGTTTGATTACCGGGCACGAAGACCCTGCCAAGAACGAAAGCTCCATTGACTGGGCAAAAATAAGCACGGGGATTGGCACACTGGCATTTTATATGGGGGTAAAAAACCTTCCATATATTACGGAACAGCTTATGAAGCACGGACGTTCCGGCGATACGCCGGTGGCGGTAATACGGTGGGGCACCACTTTCCGGCAGGAAACCGTTGTCGGCACACTGAATACGATTGTAGCGAAGGCAAAAAATATCAAACCTCCTGCAATAACCATCGTTGGTGAAGTTGTTAAGTTGCGTGATCAGCTTAATTGGTTTGAAAACAGGCCATTGTTTGGCAAAACGATTGTAGTTACCCGTTCGAGAGAACAGGCGAGTGAATTTGCGGACAGGTTATATGAATTTGGCGCCAATGTAATTGAGTTTCCCACGATTGAAATTGTAAAACCGGATTCAATACAACCATTGGATGAAGCAATAAATACCATTAATACTTACGATTGGCTGGTATTTACAAGTATTAATGGTGTGGATAGTTTTTTCCAGCGATTGTTTGAATTAGGAAAGGATGTAAGGGTTTTGAAAGGCCTCAAGATATGTGCCATAGGCCCTGCTACCGCCGGAGGCATAGAAAGGTATCATATCAGGGTCGATTGTAAACCGCCAAAGTTTGTGGCAGAATCTGTGGCGGAAGAACTGAAGAGGGTAACGGCAATAAAAGGCGAGCGGTTTTTACTTCCCCGGGCAGATATAGCAAGAAGTTATCTTCCCGAAGAATTGCAGAAGTCAGGCGGTGAAGTTAACGACCTGATTGTATACAAGACCCTTATGGGGCAGCCAAAAGACGTCAATATTTTAGAGAAAGTGAGAAACGGGGAGATTAACATTATTACCTTTACCAGTTCCTCAACGGTAAGGAATTTTGTACAACTTATAGGAAAAGAAAATATCACTTCTTTAAAAGGACATATCCAATTTGCGAGTATTGGCCCCATTACTACAAAGACAGCGGAAGAAATGGGGATTGATATTGCCATTAAAGCGAAGGAATATACGATCCCCGGATTGGTAAATGCCATACTGGAAAGTACATCTCCCATTGATAAATAAGTTCATAGTACAGGAACTTCAATATTAATGTAGAGACGCATGCAATGCGTCTCTACATTGAAAAATCGCCAAAGGCATAATTTACTTCAAAAAATAAACCCCCTGCTTACTTGACCTACATCATTTTTTCACCCCCCCCGGAGAAACGTTCTATGTGCATTACAGCACAATGTTTTTCCAGTTGATATGTCTGTAAATTCCATTTAATTTGAAACGCAATGTAATGTAAAAGGTATCGGTACCGCATATCACATATAAGGAGGCCATCAATATGAAAAGAGCAAATATTAACATAAAAATATCCGTTATGTTTTTGTTTATAACGGATGTTCACCCCAAGTCAAAAAACAAAAGTGCCGTAAAAGCCTTATATTTATTGACTTTTACGCCGAACAGCAAGCTTTTTTCTAGTGACTACCCGTATGTTCCGGCTTGGCAATACTTCTGGCAACTTTATCTGTAATGCCTCTAATAATTCATGTGATTGTTGCCGCGGACGCGGGATCT
>NZ_CAADGZ010000087.1:0-14329 GCF_900696675.1 uncultured Candidatus Kuenenia sp.
TGATACTTATGAGAAGTTTAAAAACAAATGTTTAAGTTTTTTCAAAAATATTAACGAGTATACAGATGAATTGTCTACTCTTTTAACTGAAAATTTTCAAATTATTGGCGAGCAAATTTCGAAAACTTGATTTGTTTGACTATATAAGCGAGGGCAATACGAAGGAAGAGGCGTTAAAAAATATCAGAGAAGCCATTGAATTATATCTTGAACCTGTTGACGATGATATGAGGTATAATCCTGATGCACAGGTATTAGAAATTGCCCTATGACAAAAGTCCCGAATTTGAATTATGGACAGGTCTTTAACACCGATTTTCACAGGCATGAAAACCATCATAAAAACACCCTAATCATGCCGTCCAGACAATTTCAATAGATTTTCCTCCAAGCCATGGAACAGCGAATGGAGTTTGTAATTTTTTTACTTCCATCAAAACCGGAGTATGTGCTCTTTTTCTTATTTTCACAAAAAACTTACCACCGTCATAAACGACCCTCCCCGGCATATCAATAAACTTCCTGAATATTGCAGGGGCAAGATTATTTTCAAAACGTCTCAGGTCGCATGCGAATCGATGATACAGGGTATCAGCAATCATTGTCCATAGAATGTCAAAATGAATACGGATCATAATAGGTGAAGACAGAGAGTTCAGATTGAAAAACATTACCAGTTCGGCTATTTTGTTTTCTATCCGCCATCGTTTAGCGTAAACTTCCAATACCCTTTGTAAGGACAGCTCTTTGCTATTGGTTAAAATAAATGTAGGGTTCTCCCGTCCGTGATCTTTCACCACTATTTGCCTGAAAATGTTTTTACAATCTTTAAGCCTGACTTCGCTTTCATAAACTGAGACGTTTTTATACTTTCGCTTTGGAACCGGAATATAAACTTTTTTCCATACCTCCTTTGGAAGTACCAATGTTTCCTTCACAAGGCCGGCATAACGTTTACGAAGCGTTATGAACTTTACCTTGTCATTTTCAAGATCGTCAAGGATATTGTAAGCCGTAAACTTGCAATCAAAAACAAGTGTTTCGCTAACATTGCCTTTTATATTTTTCCAGTAACTTACAAACTTTTTAACCTCTTGCGACTCTTCGCGCCGTAGTATATCAGCTCTTGTATATAAAACTGCATTGCTTTTACTATCAGACGCAATGATGGTATTAGCGCCTTTCATGGTCTTACTCTTAGACCCACACCAGATCTTTTCCATTTCGGATTCATCCCCATAATGCGGGATCGAGTGAAAATCAAGATTTATATAGTCGCTACTATAAAAGTCCGGATACTTTTTCCTGAAAAGCGAAACAACTTTGCTTTGCAAATTCATCAACTGAGTTTCAGAGCAACGGCATGAATAGGTGTTCATGTATGTAGGCTTCGGAAGAACGTTTAATCCGGCAAAAACTCCAAAGCCAGGTTCCTGGTCATAAGCACAAATATGGGTCAGCCTCCTCTCGCCTATTAATTTCAGCAGTAACATGGAAAGACAGGCTTGCGTCGATCCAATATCGCTTGATTCAGGCAACTTACATTCCTGCAACAAATCAAGGATACCGGATTCTATGATATAAGGGATAAAAAAGAAAACCCCGGCCGTGGGGCAATCCACATTAAGATATTCGAGTATCTCAAAATCCAGGTGTTCCGAACGTTCCGGTATGATTTTGTTTTTAAGAGTTTTTCCAAGTTCATTATTCGTTCTGCGTTTTAGTTTGCCGAACCCTGCGGTTTTCAGAATACGTTCTACTGTGATTGCAGATATATTGATCTCCTCTTCCGCAAGGCGGCTATGGATGTCGGTTGTCGATAGTCCCTGTTTCCTGTATTTGATAATTTTATCCTGAACATCACAAGTAGTCCTTTTCTTTTTAGGGCCCTTTCGCACGATAGGGAAAAGTTCTATTTTCCCTGCATTAACGTCTCTCATTAAAGAATAAACCGTGCCTGGCTTGTAACCAAATTTTGTTGCTACAGTCTCAACTGCCTGTTTGTCAATTACAATGGCCCTTACTGCTTCATATTGTTTTTGTCTTTGTGAAACAGGATTATTGAAATATGAAACTAGATTAAGTTTGCCATGTATTAGGGTGTTATTATGATGATTATGCATTTGTAATATTCTTGCTGAATACTGATAATACCGTCAAATACCTTCTATTTGAGAGGTATTTGCGCTTGCTAATTGGTTAATATTCAGAATTGTAGCACACTTATAATCATCAATCAAGCATTTTGTTCATCATATTATCACCCTAAAATCCCAAAATTTGCTGAAATTCCCGAATAATGCAAAAATGCCCTGATTTAAAAATGTAATTTGTTACTACTAACAGGCAAGTAATGAAATACAAGGCATAGACTATTTTGTAATATAAGTTTACAAGGTAAGGGCAAAATAAATTCATCGCTCTGCAGCCTTCAAACACAGACGACTTTAAGGGGTGTATTATGATGGTTTATGTGTGTGTGAAAATCGGTGTTTAAGCTTTACATCGTGATGGATGGGTAATTGTCCGGCAAAAAGACAGTCATATACGTCTGCAAAAAAGCATACGGCAGAAAGAACACTAAAACTCACAGTCCCAACGCACAATCCTATCAAAAGGTTTACTCTGTCTCACATCATTAAACAAGCACATTTATCCGTTTATGAATTTAAAAGGTTGTTATAGAAAAGGAATATCACGAACACGACTTCAATCAACTCCTCGAAGTCCTCAGGAAGAACAAAAACAAGGTATCCATAAACCCATCAGACCGAAAGAAGCAGGAACTGCTGGAAAGGCAATTTGCTGAAAGCCTGCCAATCCTCGAACCGTTAAAAACCAGAATTAAAGCAACGGATGAATTAATAGATGAAATTGTGTATAGGCTGTATGGATTAGCAGAAGAAATTAAGGTTGTTAAAGGCGTGGTATCTTGGTGAAGTCTATTATAATTATCAAAATCAGGTATAATTGTAGCAATTCTGTGATAAAATTTATCCAATAAATAGAGTCTGGCAATATAACAATATTATTGAAGCGGATGTGACGAAAAATGACGGTAAAAGAAATGATAAAAAAGGAGATCGATAAACTCCCGGAAAATCTTCTCTCAGAAGTTTTTGACTTTATCCAATTTTTAGAAAGTAAAAGAGAAAAAAATATCCTTATAAAAGCTTCTCAGGATTTATCCGCTTCAGCATTTCAAAAAATTTGGGATAACGAAGAGGATACAATATATGACAACCTATAATAAAGGGGATATTGTCGTTGTCCCTTTTCCCCTTTAGCGATCAGGATAGGAGCATTCACGATTTTTTGTAACCGTGTATGTGATTGGGGCAAAACAACACTGCCAGGGGTTAATACTGCTGTACGTTTCATTAAAACATGGCAGAAGTCACAAAAAACCGGGAATGTACCCGGAACAACCCCACAAGGGCATGAAAGCTGCGAGGGATGTGGCAAGCCTGTCCACCGCTGGCGGGGGATTAAGGGGGTGGAATTGTCTGCGTAGGGAATCTGGGAGGCTTATAACATGAATAGCCATAAGTTTTTCTTCTCATTTCCTACGCTCTGCGTGGAAATGCATGTTACGAAACAGGATAAAATTGTCCTTTTGACCCAGTCTGCGGAGCGTGGGAAAGAGGGGCAAATTTGTTTTCATAATAAAGGGGTAGTTGAATTGATGGAGAAATCCGGTCCACCCCCTGCACCCCCGCCAGCGGGGGACATAGTTTGAAATCAGGATTTTACAATCAGGACTTAAGAATAAAATGTCACTGTAGTGATAAACATATTGAATATATCCGATTCCAAAAAATTATTTAATTGAGTGTTTTAATGAAAGTAAAAAAGAAAATAGTGCTATTGATGCTGTTACCAATTGTAATAGGGATTGTAATTTATTGGTACGCTGAAAGCTGGGTGGGCATGGTTAAGGACGAAATTGACGTATCAGGGAATATTGAGGTTACTGATGTTGCTGTGAGTTTTAGAATCTCCGGCTGGGTCGAAGAACGACTGGTTGATGAGGGAGAAACAGTTAGTGCTGGTCAGATAATTGCCAGATTGGAGAGTACTGAATTAGCACAGGAAGTTTTACTTTACAGAGCAGAAGTAAATGCTGCCAGGGCCGTCTTTGAAGAGCTGGAAACCGGTTACAGAACTGAGGAAATCGAGGAGTGGGAAGCGGTAGTCAGAAGAACAAGGGTTGATTTAGACCGGCTTGCTGCTGATTATAAACGTCAGGAAAGGCTATATGCAGAAAAAGTAATTTCTACAAGTGAATTTGATGCTGCAAAAGCGGATTATGATGCGGAAGAAGCAAGGTATCGTGAGGTTAATAAAAGACTCGTACTCTTTGAAAAAGGGCCTCGCAAGGAAAAAATTGATAAGGCAAGGGCAGATCTGCAGCGGGCCAGAGCGGCACTGAGATTGGCGAAAACACGGCTGGGATACACAACCATTAAATCATCGATTTCCGGTATTGTCCTGTCCAAAAACGTAGAACCGGGTGAATACGTATCTCCCGGCACACCTGTTGTAATCATTGGCAACCTGAATGATATCTGGCTTAGGGCATATATAAACGAAACGGATCTGGGAAGGATTAAAGTTGGTCAAAAAGTACACATCACAACGGATACATATCCTGAAAAGATTTATGAAGGCCATGTTTCCTTCATAGCTTCAGAGGCTGAGTTTACTCCCAAGAACGTCCAAACAAAAGAAGAACGGGTAAAACTCGTTTATCGCATTAAAATAGTGGTTTATAATCCGGAAATGGAACTCAAGCCAGGCATGCCTGCGGATGGGAAAATACTGTTGAAAACAGAATAAGAAATATGATTACGGATACCATAAGAACTGAAAATTTAACAAAATTGTTTAATAATCTGAAAGCCGTAGACAATCTTACACTAAAAGTTGCCGAAGGAGAAATATTTGGTCTTGTTGGTCCTGATGGTGCAGGAAAGACCACTGTTATGCGACTTCTCACATCTATCATGGAACCAACTTCCGGCGCTGCATGGATTGCCGGGAAACATACAGTAAAAGATGCCGAATTGATTAAAGAGGAGATTGGTTATATGAGTCAGAGGTTTGGTCTATACCCCGACCTCTCAGTAATAGAAAACATAAATTTCTATGCAGATATTTACAGTGTTCCCCGAAAGGGAAGGAAGGAAAAAATTGAAGAACTTCTGGAGTTCAGCGATCTCACGCCGTTTAGGAAACGACTCGCCGGTAACCTTTCGGGTGGCATGAAACAAAAGCTTGGACTTGCCTGTGCACTTATTCATACACCCAAAGTTCTCTTTCTGGATGAACCTACAAATGGCGTAGATCCGTTGTCACGCCGTGATTTCTGGAGAATTCTGTACCAGCTTTTGAGAAAAAAAGTAACCATCTTTGTGTCCACGGCCTACCTGGATGAGGCGGAAAGATGCACAAGGATAGGACTTATTCACAAAGGAAAGCTGCTTAGTATCGGTACCCCCGCAGAAGTGAAAAAATTGATGCACATGTCCGTAATTGAGATCCGCACTTCTGATTCCAGGAAAGCCAGTCTCCTGTTGCGTGAAAAATTAAAAGTAGATTCAGTCGGCCTTTTCGGAGACAAAATACACATAGTGACAAAAAATCCTGATACGGACACAAAGGAAACAGAAAAAATACTGAACACTGCCGGAGTAAGAATCACAGGTATTCGTACCATTGAACCATCACTTGAGGATGTCTTTGTCTACGTCCTTGCCAGCCAAAATGAGTAAAGTAATGGAGATGAACACCATTGACAATAAAAATGATGATAAAAAAGCTGTAGTTGTAGTGGGTCTTGAGAGGCGTTTCGGTGATTTCCTGGCCGTAGATAGCGTTAGTTTTGAGGTTTTCAAAGGAGAGATTTTCGGATTCCTTGGACCTAACGGAGCAGGCAAGTCTACAACGATACGCATGCTCTGTGGAATCCTTGCCCCGACCGGAGGAAGCGGTACAGTTGGAGGGTTTGACATACGTACCGAACCGGAAAAGATCAAAGAACACATCGGATATATGAGCCAGAAGTTTTCTCTCTATGAAGACCTAACCGTAGAGGAAAACATTGATTTCTACAGTGGAATCTATTGTATACCCGCAGAGAAGAAAAAAATAAGAAAAGAATGGATTATTGATATGGCAGGGCTTAAGGATCACCGCCATTCTCAAACAGCTATCTTGTCAGGAGGCTGGAAGCAGAGGTTGGCACTGGGTTGTGCTATCTTGCACGAGCCTTCGATAATCTTTCTTGATGAACCCACCTCCGGAGTAGACCCGATAAGCCGCCGCCAGTTCTGGGACCTGATATATGAACTATCAGGTAGTGGCGTTACGGTATTCGTGACAACTCACTATATGGATGAAGCCGAATATTGCGACAGGATAGGGCTGATCTACAGGGGGAAACTTATTGCCATAGGGTCTCCGGAATATCTTAAGACCGAACTCATGAAAGAGGATATCCTTGAAGTGGCATGTGACAGGTCACAGGATGCAATGGATCAAATTGGCGGACTGCCAGATATAAAAGAAGTGACCCTGTTCGGAAACGGGCTTCATGTTGTAACCAGTAATGCGGCATCAGCAGAAAAATCAATTCGTAACCTGCTTGCCGGGCAAAATTATGTAGTGACAGGTATTGAGAAAGTCGTTCCGTCCATGGAGGACGTGTTTATTTCACTCATAGAAGCTTACGATCGTGAGCATCAAAAAGGGATCAAAGATGGGGTTTGAACCGGATTAAACGCCTGGGGATTTTTATTTTATTGGCCGGTTTTGCAGGTGGTCGCAGGAGTAAGATTCCGTTTAGTAAATACGGAAAAGAACATGATGAAGCTAAACAGGTTTTGGGCTATTTCCCGTAAAGAGTTTTTACATATTATACGCGATCCGCGAAGTCTGGGGATGGCTATCGCTATTCCAATGATTTTGTTAGTGCTTTTCGGATATGCACTTACTCTTGATGTTGACAGTGTACCGATAGTTGTTTGGGACCAGAACGAATCTGAGATGAGCAGGGAGTTTATAAGCCGGTTCACCGGTTCCCGTTACTTTTCGCTCAAAGCCCAGGTAAGCAATTACCGTGATATCGAAAGGGCGATAGATTCAGGTAAGGCTTTCGCAGCTCTTATTATACCTACAGATTTCGATAGGAGAATCAACTCGGGCCGTAGGGTTTCCACACAGCTAATAGTGGACGGAAGCGACTCAAACACAGCGACTATTACAATTGGGTATGTTGATACTGTTGCCTTTAACTATTCCAGTGACCTCGTTATCAGACAGATTGAGCGCATCGGCGGATCACACGGGATTAGCAACCCTGTGGACCTTAGGCCCAGGGCATGGTTTAATGCCGACCTTGAATCAAAGAACTCCATTGTACCTGGCCTTATCGCAGTGATCATGATGGTAATTGCAGCACTTCTCACCTCTCTGACCGTTGCACGTGAATGGGAGCGGGGAACAATGGAGCAGCTTATATCAACGCCTGTCAGTGGAAGCGAACTCATATTCGGTAAGCTATTTCCTTATTTCGCTATTGGAATGTTTGATGTTCTGATAGCAGTTCTCATGGGAGAATTTTTGTTTCAGGTACCACTTCGTGGCAGTGCGGGACTTCTCTTTGCTATGGCAGCCATATTCCTTACCGGTGCACTTTCGTTGGGTATAGTGATAAGCATTCTGGCAAGAACACAGCTTCTGGCCAGCCAGCTTGCCATGGTAGTAACGTTTCTTCCGTCATTTCTTTTGTCCGGTTTTGTGTACGCAATTGACAATATGCCGCAAGCTATACAGGTAATGACATACTTCATTCCCGCAACGTATTTTGTGACGCTGCTTAAAGGTATCTATCTCAAAGGAATAGGGCTGGAGGTTTTAATCTTGGAGGCGGTTTTGCTGACATTGTTTGGTATCGTAATGGTCATCCTCGCCAATGTTGGTTTCAACAAAAAACTTGAATAAAAGGTAACTCTTTTGTCTTTTGAAACTGGAAAATTGTCCTTTGTAGTGCGACGAGGTTCGTCGCACTACATGGTAGAGACAGGTTTTAAACCTGTCTCTACTTAGATATTTCAAGTGAGGAACGAGCAGTAACCGTTTATGACAAATGCTTCGCCCCTACACTTACACGATACGGAAAGCAGCGTTATTATTGGAATTTTTCAAAAAAACTAAAGTGTTACAATAAAAGTGATAGAACGTATAAGACAAATCCTTATTAAAGAATTTATCCAGATGTTTCGGGACAGGAAGATGATGGGAATAATTTTTATCATGCCGGTACTCCAGACACTTGTGTTCGGATATGCTGTTACGACAGACGTTAGGAATATTACCACAGCAGTTTATGACCTTGACAATACTGTAGTCAGCCGTGAACTCACGGCACGTTTTGTCCAATCAGGCTATTTCAAGGTAATCGAATATGTAAGCGATGAAAGGCGTATACGGGAACTTGTTGACCGTGGTAAGGTAAGGGCGGTAATTCATATGAATGCTGGCTTTGCAGGGAATTTAAGGGCAGGCAGGTCTGTTCAATTGCAGTTAATTGTAGATGGAACCGATTCAAATACTGCCGGAGTAATACTTGATTACAGCGCAAAGATTGTTGCGCAGTTTTCAAAAAAGATTCTTATAACCCGCCTTACTCTGGTCAAAGGCGCTTATCAAATGCCCGCTGGGGTCGATATGCAAACGCGTGCATGGTTCAATGAAAACCTCGAGAGCAGAAATTTTTATGTACCCGGAGTAATTGCAATCATTGTCATGCTTATTACCCTGATGCTGACCAGTATGGCCGTTGTACGGGAAAAAGAGATAGGGACTATTGAACAGATCATGGTTACCCCAATAAGACAAATTGAATTTATCCTGGGTAAAACTGTGCCTTTTGCACTTATAGGATTTGCAGATGTGATACTGATTACCGTGATAGGTGTTTTCTGGTTTGAAGTGCCTATCAGAGGCAACCTGTTTCTTCTTTTCTTTGCTACGGCTTTGTATATCATGACTACGCTTGGCATCGGACTATTCATTTCAACAGTAAGCCAGACACAGCAACAGGCAATGATGAGTACCTTCTTCTTTTATTTTCCTGCAGTATTACTTTCCGGATTTATGTTTCCAATAGCAAATATGCCCAGGGCAATCCAGTGGCTTACCTATCTGAATCCTCTCCGGTATTTCCTGGAAATTATTCGCGGAATCTTTCTTAAAGGAATCGGGACAGAAATTCTCTGGCCTCAAATGCTCGCCCTTATGGTTATGGGGATATTGACTCTTTGGTTTGCTTCCCGGAGATTTCAGAAAACCATGACATAGTGATAGCTAAAAGCATCGTAACACTTTAGTTTTTTGAAAAACGTATTGCCAATAAATTCAGTGCAAGCAGCCTGTTTGTAGCAGGATAGGATGCTATTGTACAAATGAACCCCTGAATCCCAATGTCATTAAGTTAAGAATTATTGTAACACTTTGGTTTTTAAAAAAAACGTATTACCGATAAGCTCCGTAGGAGCAACCTGTTTGTAGATAGGATACCATAACAGATCGTAGAGACAGGTTTGAAACCTGTCTCTATAATCAGGAGCGGCCTGTCTTCCTGTCAATCATATACAGGCCGCTCCTACGGAGCTATTTACCTGTTGAATTTTATTGCGCTACAAACAAACCGCCCCTAAAGGGGCTACATTGTTTTTTATGTCCCCTTGGATTTTTCAAATAACTAAGGTGCTATGAATTATTTGATCAAAAACACCCCCCTTTTTCCCCCTTCGTAGAGACAGGTTTGAAATCTGTCTCTACTTTGCGGCCGTTTGTTTAACTTAATGACATTGCCCTGACTCTCCCAGCGGGGGGGACTAAAGGTAAGCACATATCAGGTTTATACGAGGGATGTAAATGCATTACCCCTATTTATTGACCACTACAGGAAATTATAATTTGTAGTGCGACGAACCTCATCGCACTACATTGTTGGAATTTTTCAAAATACTAAATTGTTACCTTTCTCGCCACTTCAAGAACCCCATCCATCCATACTTGATTGTGCCAATAATTAAGTATGGTGTCCCCTGAATATGACTAATGCATCTTGTTTTGTACAGTAGCAAAAAATTCCGCAGTTTGAGTATAGTTACCCGAATTCAATAATTAATGCTATCGCTCGTGAAGGTTAATCCTCTTTCTTTTGCCAGCGATTTTACCCATAGCCTGAATCTTTCGTTCATTTGAAAAGATGCTGAGTCAAAATCCTTGATTTCGAGTTCCTTCATTAATGAAATTACTGCCTGAAATGTACATAAATAATTTTTGGCAGATTGTTTTCTCAGGTGATATTCAGAGGCAGGAATTTCTCTTAATCCTATTTTCGGTAAATTCAGAAACAGTGGTTTGTGAAGCCATCTTCTCGCATTTCTCCAGCTTGTGTCCGGTACGAAAATATTCAGAGGCTTTCCGTTTTTTTCAATGATATTTTTACCGTCAATAGAAGGCGCCATGGGAAAGAGGATTACAGGCGTATAATCATTTCCTGCTATTTCCCGCTCAACCGCTCTTTCCCAGCCGTATTCTCCGATAAAAATAGCAGTGGTGTTTTCCAACATGATACGGATCAACCTCCCGGTATTGGATGGGATTCGTGACTCTTTTCTGCTTGTTAACAGGGTTATTTTGTGTTCGGTCCTGAGGGGAGGATTTTGGGGACAAATACAGTCCTGTAATATTAAACGGCAATGAAAACATCTTTCACGAGGTGTTTTGGTTATCATTGTTAAAAGAGAGAAAACTCCTAAGCTGGTGTAGCCATAACTAAACAGGGATGAGATAAGAAATGCGAAGCACGAAATACGAAATCATATTGGCAAAAACGTTATCCGTATTTGGTAACATTTGTAACAATTTAGCTTTTTTGAAAAGCCAATATATAAAAAAAACAATATAACCCCGTTAGGGGTGATCTGTTTGTAGCTCTGTATTGTTTCGTATTTCGGGGTTCGTATTTAGAATCTATACGATGCAGCATCTCTACAATAAATTGTCAATTGTTAAACGTGAAGCGCCTATATGCCTATAACGGAAATGCCTGCCTTGTCAGCCTCTGCAAGGGTTTCTTCAATATCGAGAATAATAGTCCTGCCCGCTTCAAGGGCAAGGACGGAGGCGGAAGATTCTTTCAGGGTTGTAATGGTGTCAAGGCCTACGGTAGGAATATCGAATCGCGGATCAAAATTTTGTTTGCAAACTTTTATGACAACAACATCGCTTCTCCCCAGTTTTCCGCCTCTGCGGATTGCTTCATCGGTACCTTCAAAGGCTTCCACCGCAAGCACTACTTTTTCCTTAACAACAATACACTGGCCGATGCCGTGTTTCGCAATTTCTTTTGCCAATGGAACTGCGAAATAAATATCTTCCATCTCTCTATCGGTGGGGTTTTTTTTGGTAAGTATGCCTTTTTTTGCGAGTAATTGAGGAACGTAAAGGGTGGAACTTTGCAATTCTATGCCGTCTTTCAACAACTCGTCAGCAACCGCTCCGAGCAGGGTCTGGTCGTCTCTTCTCTTTACGTTTTTATACCAGAGGTTAATTGTCCTTAAATCGGGAAGGAGTCTAAGATTTCGCAAAGAGGAAAACATATTGCCTTTCGTAAGACCGCCTGCCATGACTGCTTTGGAAACGTTTTCCTGTTTAAAAATTTTAATAAGTTTGCCAATCTGAGCGACGCCAATCCAGTAGAGTTTTTCCACATATTGCCCGACTTCCGGGGAGGTTTCCCCTTCAATCGCAACAGCTATAACCGGCACGTTATTATTTTTTGCGCCTTTGGCAAACAGTATGGGGAATCTTCCGTTTCCTGCAATTAATCCGAGTTTTTCCATTTTTCTTCCAGTTGTTTTAATCTTTTATCAAGTGATTTCATATGTTCTTTCATTTCAGGCAATTTTTCAATGATTACGTAACATCGCCTCATTTTTTGAATGGGAAGCGCAGGCGTTCCCAGGTATGTTCCGTTGCCAGGGAGGTCTTGCGCCACTCCGGAATGCCCGCCAACGGTAACGTTGTCTCCAACGGTAATATGTCCGATAATGCCGACGCCGCCTGCAAGGGTCACGTGTTTTCCGATTTTTGCGGTGCCTGCAATGCCTACCTGTGAAACGATTACAGAATCTTCTCCGATTTCGACGTTATGAGAGATGACAACCTGGCTGTCAATTTTTGTTCCCCGCCTGATGATAGTTTGCCCCAGAGTCGCCCTGTTGATTGTTGTATTTGCACCAATATCAACGTCGTCTTCTATTACAGTATTGCCCGCCTGTGGTATTTTATAATAGCTCTGGCCATCAGGGGCATAGCCAAAGCCGCTGCTGCCGATTACCGTATTGCTGTGAATAGTGACTCTCCTGCCAATTACGGTATCGGGATAGATTACAACATTTGCATGGAGAACGGCATCATCGCCGATGGTACAGTTTTCTCCGATAAAAACACCGGGGAAAACAACCACGCGGTCGCCGATGCAGGCGTTTTCTCCTATCGTAACGTATGCCTGAATTGAAACGTCTTTGCCGATTTTTGCCGTATTTGCAATGCTTGTGGCGGGATCAATTCCTTTCACGTAGACCGGTTTTTTAAACGTGAGTAATTCCACTATCCTTGCAAATGCAAGATAGGGGTTGTTGCAGACCAGAAGGTTCTTTTTAGCGTTGATAAGTTTTGGCGAAACGATCACCGCGGAAGCCTTGGTATGATTCATTTTTTTAATGTATTTTTCATTGGCGACAAATGTGATGTGTCCTTCAGTTGCTTCGTCAATGCCCATGATACCGTTTATGATGGTATTGGGATCGCCGGCAACTGTTCCCCCTACGTAATCAGCAAGTTCTTGCAGCGTTTTTTCCATTATGCAGTCTTTTTGTAATAAAATGTACAATTAAAAGGGTAACGATCAAAAAACTCCAGCCCATTATGCCGTTAATTATCTTACGGTCTCCGAACAACCAACCTGATTCTGAATCAACGAAATCAAAAAAAAGCCTGTTTGCCTTAATAAAAAATATCCATCCGGCATGCAGTCCAATGGAGAGGTACAATGAATTTGTTTTCAAATAGGCGTACGAAAGCACCACGCCAACAATGAAGAGCCCAATAATTAGTGGAAGTGTCTCTGCAATAGTGAGAATAATATTGGCGAAAGATTGATATACTACAACAAAACCAATAAAGGGTTGAAAACCCGGAGTAAAGAGTGAGTTCGCCTTGAAGAAGTGGAGCAATGCGTAAAAAATACTGCAGAAACAAACGGCAAATAACACCTTCGTATCTCTTAAAATGCTTTGAAGGATAAATCCTCTGAAAATAAACTCTTCTACGCCGCCCACAACAACGGCGATTATTATCAAGGTGAAAACTTTACCGATCAAACTGCCGGGAGACATTGTTTCTATTTCAAAAGTAACAATTCCGTAAAAATATAAAAATGCGAAATAGAGAATACACATACCGGTGCTAATAAGAAATCCAATTTGCAATTTTTGCCAGCAGCCTTTACCGGGCTTTAAACCAATAGTACCAAAGGAAGGAAACATGAGTGATTTTCTCAATAAAAATATGCATAGAATGGCGACCGCCATGATAATGCGCCGCATGACTCTTGCAAAATTATAGTGACCATCTTCATAATCCAATAAATTAACGAAAAAAGAATTTGAGGGTAAAAATGAATCCAAAAATACTTTTACTACGGGTGCAATAATACTGCTTGCGAACACTATCAGCAGGAATAAGAGTAATATTTTTTTATATTGTTTAATATTGGCAAATGAAAACATGCAGAGATGATAGTTTTGTATATAAGAGTTGTCAACTGAAAATAAGCGTATGCGCAAGATTTGCTTCCTTTTTTTAAAGGCTCCTGCCAGAAGTCTGCCGGGGGGGATTTTTTAGTACCTTATCAGTAATTTCTTAGCATTTTTGGCAAAATATTTAATGGTGAAATTTGGTAACACTTTAGTCCTTGTACAATAGTCCTTGTACAATTAGTTAACCAAAAATCGGGAATGATCCTGTTGTTCAAACAATGTCCCCCGCTGGCGGGGGTGCATGGGGCATAAGCGCTAACTTGTTTTATTGACAAATTTTATTCATCATGGTATTTTTATATTAATTATCCCGCTAATCACTCTATAGGAGGATAAAGCCATGATGAGAGAAGATTGGGATCTTCTAAGAACTTTCTTCCCAAACGATTGGAAAAGTTTAGCCGTTGATACAAATGCTTTAAAAGGCT
>NZ_CAADGZ010000088.1:0-14271 GCF_900696675.1 uncultured Candidatus Kuenenia sp.
CTTCATCGAAATGGTGAATCTCCTTTCAGGTGTTTTTTGTTATCAATATACCGCCGAATACCTTGGAAATCCTACCATTTCAATCCTATTCCTGCAACAAGGCTTTGCCTTGTTTGCAGGATTTAGGTGTCATTACAAGGGTACCAGCGTGTCATTGCGAGGGTCTTTTCCGAAGCAATCAGTATACTACGAGATATTTCGTGACGTAAGAAACGCCATATCCCGTGATAAGCAAATTAAGGGTGGCTCAAAGGGCTTAAAAAATAGAATTAATTAATGGAATGATGCAGGATGGAAGGATCTCCATGACGGTTTATGAGGTTGCTTCGGAAAAAGCCCTAGCAATGACGAGGTGGTTAAACTCTCTTTGGTTGCGGCTTTGCTGCGATGTGTATTATGTATTATTCCAGTTACATTTGCATACGCATAACTTCTTTGTATGTTTCTACCAGTTTGTTCCGGGTTTCCATCATAAACTTAAAGCTAACCTCCGCCTTTGACATGGCAACCATAACTTCGTGGATATTTTCAATCTTTCCGCCGGAAAATTTCTCGATACTGTCACTGGCTTTCACCTGAAGGTCATTAATCTCATTGATAAAACCTCCCAATGTATCTTTAAAGGAAGCGCCTTTCTGCTCTTCAACAAAATCAAACCCTTTGTTTTGTTGAATTGAATCGCCATTATTATTAATCGGTAAAACAGCCATAACTACACCCCTATCTTCCAATAATTGACAATGCCTGATTTGTAATATCTTTAGAAGAATTTATCACCGCAAGATTCGCTTCGTAAGATCTGGACGCCGTGACCAGATCAACCATCTCCGTTGCAATGTTTACGTTAGGCATCTCTACAAAACCATTTTCATCCGCCTGAGGATGCCCGGGAATAAATACCTTATTAAAAGGTTCTTTGCTTTTCATAATATTACTCACCTTTACGCCGCCCAAACGTTCCATTCCATCAATATCGGACAAATTAGCCGCCTTATTAAGAATAGACTGAAATTCCACTTGTTCCCTGCGATACGGACCGCCGTCGGGAGAGTTAGTAGCGTTTGCATTAGCAATATTATTTGCTATCACATTCATGCGGATACGTTCCGCGGTAAGCCCGGTAGCGCTTATATCCAGCGCTGAAAATACCTTACTTATTCCCATATTTTCCCTCCTTATCCTTTAGAGCCGTCAATTGCGGCTTTTACTAAATCAAATTTTTTTGCCAGTAACTGCGAATATATTTTATAAAAACCCGTATTTTTCAGTAAAGTAGCAACCTCTTTTTCCATATCCACCGTGTTTCCATCGTTGCGCAATGTCCCATCTACAACATCTTCTGAAATTACGACCTTTGGTTCAAACTTATTAAAATTTTTCTGCGAACTGCTTTGTATAGCCTTTTCAAGCTCACCCTCAAAATTAACCACCATTTTCTTGTAACCAGGAGTGTTTACATTGGCAATGTTGTTTGCAACAACCTTGTGCCTTAGAGACGAAACATCCAACATATTCTCTAATAAACCAAACGTTTTATCTAAACCAATATTCATAATCTTTCTCCTTATCCACAGAACATCGCAAAACAAATACCGGAAAACAGAGACAGCAAATACAATATGCAATAAAAATACACATATATCTATTTATCAATAAGATACAGCGTAAGTAAAAATATATTATTGCATCCGTGAAGGCAAATCTTTGCCCCCCCTATTAAGAAAAAATTTCACGGTATGTAGGAAAATACATCGCCTTCTGCTCAATCCTCAGTCCTCAATCCTCAATCCTCAATCTGCAATTTGCCGACTGCCGATTGCCGATTTCAGAAGTCAGAAGTCAGAAGTCAGAAGTCAGAGTTTTTCGCGGACATCTGACCTCTGATCTCTGATCTCTGACATCTGACCTCTATTGAAAGCCGACTGCCGACTGTAGATTGTAGATTGCTACGGTATAATGGGAAATCCCAAGTCCCCAATACCTCCATTGCCACAATTTATTGAGCAATTACGTATTTATTGAGTTTATTCCGCAATGTTCTGGTTGTAATTTTAAGCAACCCGGCTGCCTTTGTTTTATTCCCGCCCGTTTTTTCGAGTGTAGTAAAAATCAACTCTTTCTCTGCATCTTCAATAGATTGACCATTCTTTTTTATGTTTACGGAATCATCACACATGGTATGTTCGGATTTTTTTGTGTCAATGAGGGATGTAAAGTTCTCTAATCCAAGTTCTTCCGACGAACCCATAACAACCGCTCTTTGCATAATATTTTTCAATTCCCTCACATTCCCAGGCCAATTGTATTGAGAAAGGTAATCCATTGCCCTTTTTTCAATCGATTTGACAGATGAATTATTTTCCGAACTATATTTTTCAAGATAGGTGTTCGCCAGCAACGGGATATCTTCGCGCCTCTCCCGTAAAGGCGGTAAGTGTATCGGAACGACATTTAACCGGTAAAATAAATCCTCACGAAACGTCCCCTTTTGTATTTCCTTTGCCAAATCCCTGTTTGTGGTTGCCACAATGCGGACATCGATTTTTATGGTTTTTTCTCCCCCAACCCGCTCAAATTCCTCTTCTTCCAGCACCCGCAACAACTTTGCCTGTATATTGGGAGAAATCTCGCTGACTTCATCAAGAAGCAGCGTACCTTCGTTTGCCAGTTCAAAGCGTCCTATACGCTTTGCCACCGCTCCGGTATATGCGCCGCGTTCGTGCCCAAAGAGTTCGCTTTCCAGGAGGGACTCTGCCAGGGCTGCGCAATTTACCCGAATAAAAGGTTTTTCGCAGCGCGGGCTGAAATAATGTATCGCACGCGCAACTAATTCCTTGCCCGTACCGCTTTCTCCCTGTATAAGAACACTTGCCTTGCTCTGTGCAATCTTTTTCAGTTGTTCATATATTTGCGACATTTTAGAATTTTTGCTGTACACAGGCTCAGATTTTTCATCCACATTGGAAGCAGACCGCCAGTATTTATTTTCGGCGATTAATTTCTGCCGTTCATTCACCCTTGAGATTAAAAGCTCTATCTGATCGGGAGAAAAAGGTTTTATAATGTAATCATAAGCGCCTTTTCTCATAGCTTCCACAGCAGACTCTATAGTGCCATACGCAGTCATGAGAATGACTACGGTTTCCGACGAAATTCCCTTTACCTTTTCAAGCGCCTCCATGCCGTCCATTCCAGGCATTTTCATATCCATGAATATCATGTCAAAATCTTCTTTGCCGATTCGCGAGACGGCTTGCTGTCCGTTCCCAACCCCTGTAACATCATATCCGCCTCTTTTCAGCGTTTCACAGAGGTATTCACGCCCCAATGCATCATCATCGACAACCATTATTTTTTCGACACTCATTTTATTCCCCTATAGACTGGAAGACATAAATAATATAGTACTTAAGCAAACTGCATCGCCAATGCCTCTTCTTCAGGAATGAAAGCGCTGTACGAATCCATATAGTCATGCGAATTTATGGGCAGATTAATATAAAATGTCGTTCCCTTTCCCTCTTCGCTTTCAACAAAGATTTTGCCGTTATGCGCTTCTACAATTTTGTTCACAATTGCCAATCCAATCCCCGTTCCATCCTGTTTTGTAGTAAAAAAGAGGTCAAACATCTTCCGGACAACCTCTTTTTTAATTCCTACTCCGGTATCCTTTATGCCAATCTGAACAACGCCGTTGTCGTTTTCTCCCTTTAGTGTCCGCGTAAATACCGTTAAATGGCCCCCGCATGTCATAGATTGAATTGCATTTAAGCAAAGATTCAAAAAGACCTGCTGCAATTTTTCCGCATCGCATTTCAAACAATAATCATCTGCACCGTATTCTTTATGGATAGAAATAGTATCTATTCCATTCCGGTTCATGTCTTCCTTAATAAAAAAGAGTGTTCTGTCCAAAATTTCAGATATACGGCTATTCATTAAACTCAATCGCACCGGACGCGCGAATACCAGCAACTCGGTAACCGTTTTGTTCAGATTTTTTGTGCCTTGTATTATATTTTTTACCAGTTTCTTACGGGGGTCGGAATCTTCAAAGTCCCTTGCAAGTAATGCAGAAAACCCTTCAATACCATTTAGTGGATTACGAATTTCATGGGCAATACTGGCCGCCATTGCGCCAATGGCTGCAAGTTTATCCGCTTTTCTCAATCGCATCTCCAAATCTCTTATCTTTGATAAGTCTTTAAACACCTCTACAGCGCCTATAATATTGTCCTGCGAGTCCTTAATCAGTGACACGCTGCTTTCCAGCATCCTGGTTAATCCCTGACTGGTCTTTATTTTACGCTCAACATTAATAAAATTTTGCCCCTTTTTAATAGCCTCCGTAAGCAAGGATTCACCACCATCCGCATTTTCGTATAAACACGCTATATTTCCCCCTACCACGCAAGACCCGCTGAAGCTCAATATTTCTTCTGCCGCCGTATTGAAAGTAGTTATTTCCCCTTTCACATTTATGGCGATAACACCGCTATGAATACTTCCCAAAAGACTATTTAGATATTTCGTAAGGCTGTCGAGTTCCTGCACTTTATCCTTTAAACGGGCATTTGTATCTTCCATCTCCTTATCTATTTCCTTTACCCTGCTTTGCAGCTTATTGTAAGCCTCTTCCAAACGCAATGTATAAAGATTAAACTGTTCAAAGGCGGTTGCGAGTTCATTCCTGAATTTTTTCGGATATTTGTTCACGGCAATATTTTTCATAACGTAACCCCGTTTTCTTTTCCCATTATTTCACTCATTATTATCAGAAAGCATTAACAATTTATTATTCTTCAATGTATTTTTCCCCTGCCATTCCTTCCACCAGGCAATATCATCAACATACCATTTCGCTTGCACTATTAGCTCACTCTTCGGATTTTCGTCGATAAAACGCTGGAATTCATTCAGCGCGTCATCGTATTTTTTTAACTGCCGGAAACAATTTGCAATCTGGTACCGGGCCCACATGTATTGATACGGCGTAACCGCTTCTTGCGGAATATTTTTATAACCCTGCAAGGCTTTTTCATATTCACCCAATGTATAAAAACATTCTGCTATTGTTATGGGAGGCGTCTCTTTTTCTATGCCGGTCAAATAGCGATGCAGCCGGTTGTGCATCCTGGCTCTCTCCTCGCCATCCTCAACGGACGCATCAACTTCTTCTTTTTGCGGCACTGCATCCTCAAAGTTTTTTGAATACTGTAATGGCGTGTATTCTGAAATCTCGTTTGATGTATCACCGGCATCGCTTTGGCCGTCTGTTTTTGACACATTGCCCACTTCATGAACCACCACAGAATCAATATCTTTCGTTGCGCCTGATTTAAAATATTTCCCAATCCCTGTCTCTGAAGTAACGCCTTGCAATGTTAAATATTTCTTTTCTAATTCCCGAAGCCGTTCGTTTTCAACGTTGAGATTTGATAATACCCTTTCCACTCCTTGATGTTCGCCCGCACCAGACGAAGTACCGACCAAAGCAGAACTTCCATGAGATACGTCCTGAATCTCTCCGGTTCCTGCATTTTTTCCGCTATTTACAGTCTCGCTAAACAAACATCTTTCAGAACTTATAAAAACAGGCACACCCATCCACAAAGCCATAAAAACCACCAGGAACTTTTTCTCTGTTTTTTTCAAAAAACTCAAATAACACGTCCTTATGTTTACCTATGCTGGCGTAGCCAGAACCAAACAAGAAAGAAATAAAAAATACGAAAATTAGAATCCACCCCCTGCACCCCCGCCAGCGGGGGACATTCTTCCCCTTTGGAGGGGGGTAAGGGGGAGGATTTTGCCAAAAAAAGCAAAGAAATCACTGCTAAGGTACTAATTAGTTCATGATATTAAAAAAAATGCAATCAGTATAAAGGGCATCGCAAAAGCAGTGCCGTACACGGTCGACAACAATAACCCTGCAGGCAGATACTACAGAAACTACGGCACATGGACTCACAACTATTTTACAAAAGAAAGCTTATGTCACAATAAGTATCAAAAAAATACCAGGTAGCCATACCTGAAGCGCCTGTCGTTGTTATTGATTAAGTAAAAAATATGGACGTGTTGTCTAATTATAAGACAATACTGAGGCGGGAGACTTTATACAAGGTCATCACTTGGGGTTTTGCAGTTTGTCAGGGTGCATGCCCGATTTTTGTAAAATTTGACTCCCTGTTTTGCTTGAACCTTAACCTTGACATCAATATTTTTATAAGTACAATGTACATATGATCGAATTAACATTTGAATGGGATAACCGGAAGGAAAAGTCCAATATCAAAAAGCATGGGATTTCCTTCGAAGAAGCGCGTATAGCCTTTTATGATGAAAATGCCATTCAATATTTTGATCCCGACCATTCACACGAAGAAGATCGTTTTATCTTACTTGGAATAAGTTATAAACTTAGGCTTCTGGTCATCTGCCACTGTTTCCGGGAAAGCGATACAGTTATCAGAATCATCTCTGCGAGGAAAGCCGATGGCGATGAAGAAAGTGAATATTGGAGGAACAGACAATGAGAGACCATTATGATTTTTCCAAAATGAAGGGGCGTAAAAATCCTTATTTAAAGTATTTAAAACAACCGGTTACTATGCGTTTGGACCGTGATACTGTTCTCTATTTCAGGTCTATGTCGGAGGATACCGGTATTCCATACCAGACCCTAATAAATCTTTATCTTCGTGACTGTGCAATCAGTCAAAGAAAACTCCAAATAAAGTGGCCCCCCGGAAAAGCCGAACAACCGGCTTGAAGCAGGGGTAAAGACGCAGTTAAAGATTTGGAAAATGGATGGTGCTTAGGGACATAGAAGAATTTAATATGCCTGTAATTGTCATTTCTGCCAAGGTGAGAAATCCTAAGATTCCTCACCTTGCTCAGTCCTCAATTTGCAATTTGCCGACCGTAGACTGCCGATTGCGGGGGGATTCTTTTATGGCTGAGACAGGCATCATCCCAACTCTAAACGAAACGCTTTTATTGCTTGTTCCAGTTTTCCCATAGCTTTATAACAAGCGCCAATTCTTTCAAATGCAAACGCCCTGATTTCCTTTTCGCTGCTATTTCCTAAAACATCTATATATGCCTTCACAGCTTGTTCGTATTTTTTTTCGCAGAAGAGTGCATCCGCCAGGCCAACCATTCCTTCTATTAATACCTTGCTGTAAGGGTACTTCTTTATAAAATCCTTAAAACCTTCCTGCGCCCGCGCATAATTATCATCATCAAAATAACACCATCCTATCTCCATGGCCATTTTGTCCGCATATTCATTAGTTGGCCAAAATTGTATCCCTTCCCGGAATGTTTTTATCGCAGAATCATAAAAGTGCATTGCCCGCAGAGACTTTCCCAAAAAATACATACCGCGTGGGACATTGCTGCTGTTTGGATAGGTTTCCAGCGCTCTCTTAAAAACCTGGAATGCCTCAACATAATTCTCATTATTATAGAAGCATTCTCCCAATAAGAAACTTGCGTCTTCGGCATATCTCTCATTGCCCGCATTGGCCAGGAAATTCCCCAAAACTGTTTTGGCATCCTCATACTCCTTCAACGAGAATAAACATTTTCCTATTAAATATTCAATCTCAGCCCCTATATGGAGGGAATTATAGAGTTCCCTGGCCTCCATCAATGCCCGAATCGCCTCCCGGTGTTTTTCCATTTTTGCAAGCGCTTTGGCAATGTTAAGCTGCGCCTTAGCGGCAATCTCTGTTTCCGGATATCCATTCAGCACCCTTTCGTAGGTGTCCTTTGCCCGCACATAAAACCCCTGCATCATTAAAGAGTCGCCGATCCCCATAAAAGCATCGGCAATTAAAGGATCTTTCGGATAGCCATAAATAAACTGAAAATACGCCCTAATGGCGCTTTCCGGGTCATTGAGGCGGTAATAACAGTCTCCGATTTTAAATAAAGCATCTTTTGCAAAGAGAGACGTTATATATTTTTTTACAACAACCTGATATTCCTGCAACGCAAGAAAATTGAAACCCAGATCATAATAATAATTCCCCAGTTCATAATACGCCTTGACGACCATTTTGTCGTTGGGATATTTTATTTGTGCCCTTTGATATATTTGGGCAGCCTTATCCTTATAATAGTCAGATGCCGTATCGACGTTAAGCTGTGACAAAGAGGTAACAAATATAGCGTTCTCTTTCGGAATAAATTCCAGGTTGCGCATTCCGATAATTACTTCTAATATATCCTGTAACGGGCTTTTTTTGATCGATACATTTATAAAAGAAGACAAGTATTCGGGTGCAATTTCTTCATCCACAATAATACTTTTGCCATAGACTGCTGACAGCGCTTTCAATATTTCAGACACCTGCACCTGTTTTGCGTTAATTGAATAAACCGGCATATCATACTCGTCCAGTTCTTTTTTCAGCATGATATTTTCATTTGGCTGTATAAAAACCTCTTTTCTTTCTTCCGGAGCAACACTCTTCTTTTCAGCCGCCTTCGTCCCGGCGCCATTATCTTCCTTTTCTTCTAACTCCTGATCTCTTAATATTTGCAATTGCATTTGGAGCATCTCAAGATTTCTCAACTCTTTATTTAATGATTCACTGAGTTCGCTTGATTCATCAATAGCCTGCAACTGCATCTGAAGCATTTCCAGGTTTTTCCTCTCCTCGTTCAATACGCCCTGCACGGTATTTGAGATATCCTCCTTCGCCTCGCCAGTAGTCTCCTCACCGGCTTTGGAAAGAGAGCATACAGGAAATACGCCTAAAAGAAATATGAGTATAAAAATTATTCTTCTATTCATTATTCATTATCCCATAAATGGTATATGCAGAATTTTGTAACACTTTAGTTTTTAGAAAAATTCCAATAATAACGCTACTTGCCGTATAAGTGCAGGGGCGGAGCATTTGCTATAAACGGTTGCCGCTCGTTCCTCACTTGAAATATCTAAGCCCACTAAATTCATGTAGTGCGACGAACCTCGTCGCACTACAAATGACAATTCCCCGTTTAACAAGACTAAAGTGTTACCAAAATTCTTCATTTGCCTTCCTATTCTTCGTTCTACAAATGGTCATTGCTTTTCCCGGATCCTGCGGTGACCGTACCTACCATTTGAGATGCATTTTTCAGACGTTTTGACTCCTCCCGGTAATAATCTCCGATTTTAAAATAAGACTCTGCCACGCACGACTTATCTTCTTCCGTTTTGCAGTCACCTTCCTGGGCGATAACGGAGTAAAGGGTTTTTCTTGCTTGCTTATAGTCCCCCAGTTTTGCGCAACATTCACCCATTTTTAATCTGCTTTGCAATTGATACTCGCTGTTAAGATAATCATTGTTTAAATGCCTGAACACTTCAAGGGCTTCCTTATAATCTCCCGATTGAAAATAACAATCGCCCAAACGATATACAATAAAATCCTCATTCAGAAAAGGCATCGATTTGTCTAACCCCTTTCCATAGAGAGAAGCCGCCGTCTTGTAATCGCCCTGTTCGTACAATCGATTTGCTTCGATGATATATTCTGTCCTGTCTTCCTGCGTTTCTTCCCGGCCTTGCTGTACACCAGAAGAATTTTCCCCCTTTATATCGTCTGACAGTTTTGCCTTAGCCCTTTTGCCATCCCTTAAATTGTCGTTCAAGTCCATATATTTATCCAAAGACTCTTCCAGCTTTTTTTCCACAAGGCGGGAAACCATTTTATTGCCTTTTACTTTAATCCAATCTTTCTGGAGAAATAAAAAGAAGCTTATCGCGCCTACTATAAAAAAAAGCACCATAGCGGAAAGTACATATTGATTGAGCAATATGCCCGCTTTTAACAATTTTTTTGATTTTACCGACTCGTCAGAGGCTTCATGAACAGGCATATCGGGCGCGTCTTCACCTTGCGAAATCGCTTCCGGGAAAGAATCTTCCTCCTCCCGTTTTTGCAGCCCTTCGATTATTTCATTTAATGCAGTTTCCTTTTTTTCGTCATCAGATGGAGTATTAGTCATATTTTATTACCTCTTAATAAAGTTAGTACCTTATCAGTAATTTCTTTGCATTATTTGACGAAATATTTAATGGTCACTTATGCAGTCGGCAATCTACAATCGGAAATCGGCAAATTGCAGATTTAGGATTGCCGACTGAGGACTGAGGATTAATTTCCCCCTGACCATAAAAATGTTCTTTCCAGTTTCCCCACACGGGGACCAATGCTTGACATTGCTTCATCCTCGTTCTCAAATACCTCCACAATGCGAAGCAGGCCGGTAATATCCATAAGTTTTTTAATGTTTTTATTTGTTTGAACCAGCTTAAATCCCTTTTGTTTTTCCCTGAAACAACTCACATAATATGCGATACTCCCCAATGCGTTTGCGGAAATATACTTTACATCTCTGAAATTCAGTATAATGGCGCATGCATCTTCGCACAAAATCTTAAGCATGCACTCCAGTTTGATTGCCCCCTCATACACGAGGTTCCCCTTTGGCGATAACACGACCACATTGCCTTTTTCATGCCTTTCAATTTCCATAGAAGTTTACCCGTTTCGCCAAAAAGACCGAAGTCCCGGTTCCCCTGCCGGATTGTATCATTACTCTATCCATTAACTGTTTCATAACAAAAATCCCTCGCCCGTCTTTTCTTGCTATGCCTTTATAAAATGTCGTATCAGGTTCTTCATAGTTCTGCGTATCAAATCCACAGCCCCTGTCGCTTACCACTATGATGATATCTTCCCCCAATCTAGAAAATTTCAGAACAATTTCCCCTTTTTCCCCCTCCTTGTATGCAAAGAATAATGCGTTCAAAACGGCCTCATTAACAGACGTAATAATGTCATGCCTCTTACACTCGTCACCCACTATTTTTGACAACTTTTCTTCGAATAATTGCAGCACTTCATCATAATCATCAATGGGCATGGAAATAGAAATCTCTTCTTTCCATGGCATGCATCTGCCATTCTCCAGGGTAAAGGCAATGACGGAACAATT
Source organism: uncultured Candidatus Kuenenia sp. (assembly GCF_900696675.1). Classification (NCBI taxonomy): domain Bacteria; kingdom Pseudomonadati; phylum Planctomycetota; class Candidatus Brocadiia; order Candidatus Brocadiales; family Candidatus Brocadiaceae; genus Candidatus Kuenenia; species uncultured Candidatus Kuenenia sp. The sequence continues at coordinate 11,005 of NZ_CAADGZ010000088.1, forward strand.
TCGTGCATCGGCAGTCAGTTCATGCCATCCATCTATTCCCTCTTTCATTTTTTTCGCCACATGCTCACAATCCCCGGCAACATCCCGCACAAGTGCATCCCTGAGCCTGTCTTTCTGAATAATTCCCTTCCGGATGCTTGTAGCAACAGCATTGCTGTCAATCACAATAAATCTATTACCCGCAGGCATTGGCAGGGTTTGCTCCGGCACGCTTATGTCAGGAAACATATTTAGGAATAAGGGATACGATTGCAACTGTGTCATTTCTTTTTCCTGCGAAAATACAAAACAGGCGAGTCCTTCCCCGCAAATTGAATAAGAGAGTTTTTGCCCTTGTTTCTCCAAAATTACACAGAAAAGCATAAGCGGAAAACGGTTTTTTATATTTTCGCAGAGAAATGTATTCATGTTTTTTATCAAAGATGCCGGTGATCTGCATGTTTTAGCCTCATAGCGAAAAACTGTTTTTATCACCGTATCCAGATTTTCCAACCCGGCCTCGCGTGAAAAACTTCCAAACAGCGCCAACTGGCGATCATCAGTCTCAACGGCATCATAAAAGGCATGATTTGCCTTCTCTGTTTCATCCTGCACAATATAGGATGAATCCTTGTGTTTGTCAGTATATACCTCACACGGCCGTGGTTCTTCATTCTCATGTTTTTTTTCGCTATACACATTTGTACCGGTATTTTCGCTTTCACTCAGGACTTTGCGAATCACCTTCTTCATATGTTCAAGCTTAAAAGGCTTTGTTATAAAATCAGAGACGCCGGTATGCATCGCCTCAATAACCGCCTCCGTTGAACCATAACCCGTCATAATAATCGCCCTTATTGAGGGATTTGCCTTCTTTATTTCAGCAATTAACTGCACGCCATTCATGAAGGGCATAGTTAAATCGCTAATCACCAAATCGTATTTTCTTTTTTTCGCCAATTCCAGGGCTTCAATGCTATCGTTGGTCTCCTCCACATCATAACCGTCATCCAAAAGGGTATTTTGCAAAGCCCATCGCAGCGTTTCTTCATCATCTACCAATAAAATTTTTTTCTTCATCTTTTTTTTATAGGCGATCTTTTGCTTATTAATTAAATATTACTGTGCAATGCCATACTCTTTTATTTTATTATATAAGGTCGTTCTGTTGATACCCAGCACCCTTGCCGCTTCCGTCCTTCGCCATGAGGTTTCTTTCAGGACATTTTCTATATGTTGTTTTTCCATAAATGCCAGTGAACGGGCATCAAGTCCGTCGCTGCTTACACAGTCAGTATTTCCATCAACAGTAATACCGGCAAGGCTTTCAGATTCTTTTTTCCCAACGCTGATATTTGCAACATATTTAGGCGATAATGCGCTGCCGTTTGCAATCAACACGCCTCTTTCTACCACATTCTTTAATTCTCTGATGTTCCCAGGCCAGCCGTATTCCAATAATATCCGTTCAGTATCGGGCGGGATATCGCAAATATTCTTGCCAAACTCATTATTATATTTATGTATAAAGTATTTCACCAAAAGCATTATATCTTCTCTTCTTTCCCTCAATGGCGGCACATAAATCGGCAATACCTTCAACCGGTAATACAAATCCTTTCTAAAATTTCCCGACGCTATTTCTTCTTCAAGGTTCCTGTTTGTCGAGGCAATAATCCGAACGTCTATTTTGATATCCTGTATGCCGCCAACCCTTTTGAACTGCCTTTCCTGCAGAATTCTTAAAAGTTTTGCCTGCAGCAAAACCCCCATCTCGCCTATTTCATCAAGGAAAACGGTTCCCTTATCGGCAATTTCAAACAAACCCGGTTTACCGGCTGTCGCCGCGCCGGTAAATGCCCCTTTTTCATAACCAAATAATTCTGCTTCCAGAAGGCTTTCCGTCAGGGCAGCGCAATTTATATCCACAAAACGCCCTGATTTTCTTGCGCTTAACCGGTGCACCGCCCTTGCAACAAGCTCTTTCCCGGTACCGCTCTCTCCTTGTATTAACACCGTTGTAGAAGAACTTTTTGCCACCTGTTTAATAAGAGAATATATCTCTTTCATCTGCGGGCTATTGCCAATAATAATTCCGTCCGATTCTTCATCAAACGTCCATTGCTTTTCCTTTATTTCAAGCACCTCCTGGCGCAGCCCCTGCCTCCTTAATGCCTTTTCAACTACCGACCTTAACCTGTCAAGCTTAAACGGTTTCTCTAAATAATCGTATGCCCCTAGTCTCATTACTTCAACTGCCGAGTCTACGCTTCCATATCCCGTCATTACCACCATTAACGCGTTAGGGTCTTTCTCTTTTATTTTTTCAATAAGTTCCACTCCATTTATATTGGGCAATCTCAAATCCAGCAGTATCAAATCCGGCATAAATGTATCCATTTTCTCCAGCGCTTCTTCGCAACTACCGGCGGCAATTGCTTCATAACCCTGCGCATCTAAAAACTCCCTGACAGAAAGCCTGATTGTTTCTTCGTCATCGACAATAAGAATTATACCTTTCGGCTTCATTTATTTATCCTTCCATTAAAAACAAACCGTTCAATGTCCCACGCATTATAAAACTTAATTTTTTTCCCGTAAAAAAAATACTTTGAGTTCAGTATATCAAAACGTTTAATTTTTAAACACTACTAATCTTCCATTATCAACATCTGTTTAAAAATACGATTTCTCACACAATGTAGTATTTTTTTAAGAGGATACTTACACGTTTTTATAAAACTTATGCAAAATAATCAATTTCCGTGTATTCCGCGTGTTCCGTGGTTTAACTGGTTTTTATAAAACTTATGTACAAATTAAATCCCCTCTAAGCTGAATAGTTACCAGAAACATTTAAATGATTATGTAGCGTTGTCGCAAATTTTATACCACTGTTTATAGCCATACTTTAATCAGCCTGATCTAAAAATTTGTAACAGTTTAGATTTTTGGAAAAACAAAAATGCTCGTTCCCAAGCTCCGGCTTGGGAACGTAATTGCGTTGGAAGCTCTAGCTTCCATTTCGCCGGCAAGCGAAGCTTCGTGTATTATTCGATTCAAAAGAGGTTTCCAAATATCTTGGGTAGCATACTGAAAAGCCTCCAAGCTGACATCATGAGTTCATTCCCTTTTCCATTCGAAGCTGGAGCTTCTCAAACAATCCCGTTCCCAAGCCGGAGCTTGGGAACGAGCGGTTTTTTTCATAGGACTAAAGTATTACAAAAATTTTGATACCGGTAAAAATAACTATTGAATAACCCGTGGTAATAATGTATATTTCCCGCT
>NZ_CAADGZ010000089.1:0-14101 GCF_900696675.1 uncultured Candidatus Kuenenia sp.
CCTCGCTTCCCTTATTCTACGCCCTAAGTTTAACATCTACTCACTATACTTTCAACCCTTCATGCAGATACTTTCAACCTCCTTTACCACGTATTTCAAGGCTTACAGCGTTTTCGTTCAGACACTATTTAAGTAAAGTGTGCAAAAATAGATAAAGTTAAAGTTCTTCCTTCATCTGTCATCATTTGTTTGTTTCCAAAAGTTGTAAAATGCCCTTTATGGGTATCGATGTCCATTCCGGGCGGTTATTTAATTCATATCCCAGTTCATAAACTGCCTTTTCCAAAAGAAAAGAAGTAAGGAGCATGGTAAAATCTTCATTATTTTCAGGGAAAAGGTGGGTATTTTTTGCCGTTTCAATATATGATTTTAAGAAAATTCCTGCCACATATTGATACCATAGGTTTGTCCATGGTTCCAACACGGGTATATCTTCCGGGCGTATGGTGATATGTTTCAAGAGAGCGGTATTTGACACGTAATGGAAAGACCGTATCATTCCCGCTACGTCCTTTAATACGGATTTTTTAAGTCTCCTTTCGCTAAGGCTCCTGGCCGGTTCGCCTTCAAAATCAATAATAAAAAAATCATTTCCAGTGTAAATAACCTGGCCCAGGTGATAATCGCCGTGTATCCTTATTTTCAAAGCGGAAATTTTCTTTTTAAAGATGTTTTTATAGAGTTCTATTATTCTGTTTTCCTGCAATAGCAATTTATCGACTGATTCTTTTGTATTCTCTGGCAATTTTTTCATGTTTTTTCTGAGCAAGGCGAAAACCTTTTTCAGATAAGATTGCATTGATTGATAAAGAGATCTTTGATACAGCCGTGAAAACGGTTCGGGGCGAAAATCGTTGTTATCCGTTTCTTTTGACAGCGCGATATGCAATTCGGCCGTTCTTTTCCCCAAAAGCGACGCCATCTCAAGATATACCCCGCTAATTAATTCCTTAAACAGCAAAGGTATTTCATGCGACGTACTTTCTAAAAGGGAAAAAGACATCACGGGCATTTCCGGAATTTCATTCTTTTTTGCAAAGACCCTGTCAAAATACGTCATTAATGAATCAAGTGTATATGACCAGGCGTCTCCATGATTGGGAATGAAGCGCTGGAGGATACCGATCGATATCGGTTGATTTCCCTTTCTCACATATGCTATTTCCCCTATAAATGCCGGAACGTTGGCGAATGCAGTATACTCGCCTAGAAATTTGCCAATTTCCCACTCCGGATTAATACCTTCGCAAAGGCGTCGGTAAAGTTTGAAAATTAATTCTTTACCATAGAGTAATGATGAATTGCTCTGTTCCGCTTTTAATACGGATGATTTTTCTGAAAGCAATTCTTTCAGTTTATATTGTTTATGCATTTTCCCGGTATGAACGACAAGTCTTCCCTGAGTACCCTTTACTGACAATCTGTTTACCGCCATTTTCAATATAAACTTTTGAAATTCTTCATCATAAATGCCGTCATACACAATCCCTTCAGTATCATCTGTTTTCAGTTTCATCACAATTTTCTGGGGGTTTTCATGCAGCATTGTTTCTGCTTCGCTTCCGCTCAGATAAGAAAAAGAAAGGACATACCTATCAGATTCCTTGCCGTTATATTTTACCTCAATCAGGATAAGTTGTGTGGTATGCGTGTCTTTCTGCAATGAAATATTTTCAATAATTTTGACTTCTTGAATATCCGATGCCTTGCCGCCGAACCATCTGCTCTTTTTAAGATAAACAGGCAAAATCATTTTTTCCAATTTTACCGCCGTTTTTCCCTGGAAAACAGTTTCCCACTTTCCGTTTATACTCAATTCAGGGATACTTTCGTCTTTTGCAAGACGTAATTCTTCCGCTTCTTTTTGTATCAGAAACCAAAAGTAATCATGCCTGTTAATGGTAAGTACATAAGGAGATTTCGTTATTTTTGGGAATTTATTTCCGCTAAACACATCTTCCGGCGTACAATCGGAAAACGTTGAAAGGTCTAATTCCACTACCTGAGAGAATCGTGAGAGATTCATGACGACAAGGATATGCTCGTCCTGATAATGGCGGATAAATGCGAGTACTTTCGGATTATCAGGGAAAAGAAATTCTATACTCCCTCTTCCAAATGCCTTATACCGTTTTCTCATGGCTATTACCCGTTTCATCCACCAGAGAAGTGACGCGTGGTTCTTTTCCTGATTTTCCACGTTAATTGCCTCATAATGGTATTCCGGATCGGTAACGATAGGCAGATAGAGTTTCTGGGGGTTTACCCTTGAAAATCCAGCATTCCGGTCGACATTCCATTGCATGGGAGTTCGTACGCCATTTCTGTCTCCAAGGTAAAAATTGTCCCCCATCCCGATTTCGTCTCCATAATAAATAATGGGCGTACCCGGCAGGGAAAAAAGGAGTGCGTTCATAAGCTCTATCTTTCTTCTGTTGTTCCCTAGCAGGGGAGCCAGCCGTCTTCGGATGCCGAGGTTTATTCTTGCAACGGGATCGCTTGCGTATACCTGGTACATATAGTCCCTCTCTTCATCGGTTACCATTTCAAGGGTGAGTTCATCGTGGTTTCTTAAAAAAAGAGCCCATTGACATGTTTCCGGCAATAGCGGGGTTTGATCGAAGATATCAATGATCGGAAATCTGTCTTCCATCCATATTGACATAAACAATCTCGGCATGAGGGGGAAATGGAACGACATATGGCATTCATCCTGATTGCCGAAATATACGACAGCATCCTCTGGCCATTGATTTGCTTCTGCCAGGAGCATAACATTATTGTGCGTGCTTTCAACGTGTGCCCTCAGCTTTTTCAAAAAATCGTGGGTTTCAGGGAGATTTTCACAATTTGTTCCCTCCTTTTCAAACAGATACGGCACTGCGTCCAGACGGAAACCATCGACTCCCATATCAATCCAGTAATCGATAATCCTGAGCATTTCTTTTTGCACGGCCGGATTCGTAAAATTTAAATCGGGTTGATGTGAGTAGAAACGATGCCAGTAATATGCCTTTGCAACCGGATCCCATGTCCAGTTGGAATGTTCAAAGTCTTTAAAAATTATTCGCGCGTCTTTATATTTTTCAGACGTATCACTCCACACGTAAAAATCTTTCATTTTTGATTTCTGTTTCGGTCTCCTGGCGGCATGAAACCATTTATGCTGGTCGGAGGTATGGTTGAGAACGAGTTCCGTAATTACCTTCAAACCTCTTTTATGCGCCTCTTTGATAAAGAGTTTGAAGTCTCTTAATGTTCCGTAATCGGGATGAATGCCAAAATAGTCCGCGATATCATATCCGTCATCCTTTAGGGGAGAGGGATAAAAGGGCAGAAGCCATAAAGCGGTTACGCCGAGATTTTCCAGATAATCCAGCTTTTCCGTGACGCCCTTGAAGTCGCCAATCCCATCGCTATTCGAATCGTAGAATGCCTTTACATGCAGTTCATAAATAATTGCATCCTTATACCAGAGGGGTTCTTCAGCGTGAAGCATCTCTTTTGGCGGCATAGAGCGATACTCCTTTACATATAATAATCAAAATCGGTTTCTTTCCTCAGCCTTTTCCTTATTCGGAAAATATGCGCGGGAGTGGCATCGGGCTGAAGTTCTACATAGTTTTTTTTCCCCTGCCACACGTATTTTTCATCGCTCAACAGATCATGCACCATGTATGACTGATTTGCGTCTATTCCCAATATTTTTATCGGAACATTGACCCAGCCCGATTGAGCATGGTGCGGGTCCAGATTGACAACGACGAGTATAATATTGGAAAGGTCTTCTGTTGTCTTTCCATAGAAGAGAAGATGTTCATTATCAACTTCATAAAAACGTATATTCCCTGTATCCTGCAATGCTGCGTTTTCTATGCGTATCCGATTTATCCTTGTTATGAGATCCTTTAAATTTCCCGGCATGTTCAAGTTCCATTGTTTTATCTCATATTTTTCGGAATTAAAATATTCTTCCTTACCGGTTACCGCTTCACTGACACAAAGTTCGAAGGCAGGTCCGTAAATACCGTAATTAGAAGACAGGGTGCTTGCCAGGATAAACCGTATTATAAATGCTGGTCTTCTTCCATATTGCAGTTGTTCCGGTAAAATGTCCGGCGTATTTGGCCAGAAATTCGGCCTGAAATATTCTTTTAATTCTTCCTGTGTGAGTTCAGTGACATACTGAGTCAGTTCCCGTTTTGTATTCCGCCAGGTAAAGTAGGTATATGACTGTGTAAACCCTATTTTAGCCAATCGGTACATTACTTTTGGCCTCGTAAAAGCCTCTGAAAGAAAAATTACCTCCGGATAGATTTTTTGTGTTTCTCCTATCAACCATTCCCAAAAAGCAAACGGTTTTGTATGTGGATTGTCCACCCGGAATATACGAACCCCGCGTTCAATCCAGCAAAAGACAACATTTTTCAGCTCATGCCAAAGTCCTTTCCAGTTTTCCGTTTCAAAATTAAAGGGAACAATATCTTCATATTTTTTTGGAGGATTTTCCGCATGTTGTATTGAACCATCAGGTCGTATCTTGAACCAGTTCCTGTGTTTTTTTATATAAGGATGATCCGGGGAACACTGAAACGCAAGATCCAATGCAATATCAATATTATATTCCCTCGCCCGTTCTATCAGCGCTTGAAAATCTTTCTCTGTACCAAGGGAAGGATGTATTGACGTATGCCCTCCTTCGTGCGATCCGATTGCCCAGGGACTTCCAGGCTCTCCCTTTTGTGAGACAGGGGAATTGTTTTTCCCCTTTCGGTTCGTTATTCCAATAGGATGAATTGGAGGCAAGTACAATATATTAAAACCCATATTTGCGATTTCAGGAATGAGTGATTCACAGTCTTTCAATGTGCCGCCTCTTTCCTGTTCAGAATTACAGGAACGCGGAAACAATTCATACCAGGCGCTAAAAAGAGCCTTTTCCCTGTCCACCACTACTCCTAATTCTTTTTCATATAGAGTTGACAGACTTTTGTCTGGCCATGTTTTCATAAGCGAAGCTAATTCCTCATTAAAGGCAAGAGAAAGGGCTCCTGCTGTATTTTTTTCTGTTTTTAAGGTATTAGCAAATACATGAAGTTTTTTGGAATCATCCTTTGTTGCCAGCGCTGATGATTTTTGAATATAGACAACGCCTGTCAAAATATCCATGCTTGTTTCCTGCCCTGCGTCATACTTTTTTTTCAGTTCCTTTTTCCATGTGGTGAAGTGATCTACCCATCCTTCAACTGTATAATAATAAATGCCGATTTCCCGAACAGTAAAGTTTCCTTCCCATCGATCATTTCCCAGAGTCTTCATGGGTATTTCCAGCCAAACCTTTTCGCTGGCCTTACGTTGTAATAAAACAGGGATAACATCATCGTGTCCGTCAGTAAAGACGTCTGCCTGGACTACTACCTTCTCTCCAATTACTCGTTTTACTGGAAAACGACCGCAATCAATTTGCGGTCTTACGTTTTCAATAATTACCCTTTTTCTTCCTTCAAATTCCATTTATATTCCTGCTATTTAAAAGTTTGAAGTCGGTGTTGTTCTATATGAAAGTCTTTCCATGTAACATTGTAAAATTAACTACAAGTTCTTTATGAATACAATAGATACTATATTAATACCAATCCGGACGACTTTCATGTTTCGTTGTGATCTCCGTTCATCGGGGGTTAGTTAAATTAGCTGCAAGAAAATCTGTCTGCCCATATCCAATTTCTGGCAGGGCAAAAGGGAGTTATTCGGTAAAATAATTCTTAACTCGGCGGCAATGATTCTGAAGTTATTGATAAATATTATAATAAGGAAAGTGCGTTTTTTAATAAAAATGTTAAGATTTAATTTAGAATAGCATTATAATAAATAGTCAATGTTAAATGCATCTAATAAATTTGTTGTGTAGCATGAAAAAAGGTATTGTGTCAGAAGCCAAGAGACAATTTACTATTAATAAGGATATCAAAAAAGGGTTACCGCAGATTTTTACTGTGAGTATTTTTTTTGTTTAGGATTTAGGGCAGTGTGTGAAAATGGGTAAAGTTAAAATTCTTCCTCCGTCGGTAATTAATAAAATTGCGGCAGGCGAGTTAATTGACAGGTCTGCCGCTGTTGTGAAGGAACTCATTGAAAACGCCATTGATGCAGAGGCAAAGAGGATCGATGTTTATCTGGAAGACGGGGGAAGAAAACTGATAAGAATATCCGACGATGGCGTTGGTATTGACGCGGAAGACCTCGCTCTTGTTTTCCGAAGCCACACTACCAGCAAACTATCCAGCGCGGAAGATTTGTTTGCGATAAACACACTGGGGTTTCGCGGCGAAGCCCTGCCCAGTATTGGTGCGGTATCTAACTCAAAAATTACTTCGAGAATAAGAGGGGCGATAAGTGGCGCAGAAATAAAAACCGAAGGGGGCCGCATTGGCGATGTGAGAGAATGCGGGGCGCCGGAAGGCACGCAGATAGAGGTGCAGGATCTTTTTTTTAATACTCCCGTGCGTAAGAAATTTATGAAAACGGCGCCGACGGAGATGTCTTATATTTCAGACGTGTTAACGCGGTTTGCCCTGTGTTATCCGAATATCCATTTTACGTTAAGACACAACAACAGAACTGTATTTAACCTTCCGCCCGTTCAGGAAGTAATAGAAAGAATTGAGACATTTTTTGGCAGTGAGTTGAAAAAACATCTTTTATCTGCCTTTCTCCGGGAAGAGTTGTTTTCCCTCAAAGGATATATTGCACCGCCATTCCTGAACAAAGCGAATGGAAGGCTGCAATTTATTTTTCTAAACGGACGTTATATTAAGGATACGGCTATTTACCGTGCAATCAGCGACGCTTACCATGGGAAATTAATGAACAAACGATACCCCATAGTATTTTTATTTTTAACGGTTGCACCGTCCGAGGTGGACGTCAATGTCCATCCCACAAAAACAGAGGTAAGGTTCCGGAATAAGAGTGTTGTTTTTAATTATGTGCTCTCTACGCTAAAAGACGCCTTGAATAAATCACAGCCCAAATCCATTGATATAGTGACGCCGGAAAAAACATTTCAAAGAGACTGGGGAAACACCGATACAGTTGATCATAGAAACACCTCTTTATGGGAACAATTTCCTTTTGAAAAAACAGTGGAAAAAACGCCCGCGTCAGGGCTATCTACGGGTGTGAAGCACACCACGGCCATGCCCATAAGAGAAGAGATATCTGTTGGGAAAGCGATTTTCTCCGGCAAAAAAAGGTATTTTCAGATTCACAATGCCTTTATTGTAGAAGAGACGAATGAGGGTTTGAATATTATAGACCAGCATGCCTTGCATGAAATAATCCTGTACCATGCAATATTGAAAGGAATGCAGTCATCTCAATCTCCCCGCCAGCGATTACTGATCCCGGAACTTGTGGAATTGAACCCAAAAGACTTTTTTTTCGTATTAAGCATAAAAGAACAACTGGAAGGCATTGGCATAGAGATCGAGGAATTTGGAAGCAATACCATTATGATTCGTTCCTTTCCCCAAATCCTGAAACATTTGAATGGAAAAGAATTTATAGAAAACCTGACGCATGATTTTGGCGAGGAAGATTCCCGAAAGGGCAATGAAGGCGTCATGAATAAACTAGTCAATATCATGGCATGCAAGGCCGCGGTAAAAGCGGGGCAAAGATTAGAGTATCAGGAAATAGAAGAACTCATGGAAAAGAAAAAAAATATCAATGCCTATACAAATAACTGCCCCCATGGCCGGCCGACGACACTATCACTTTCTTTGGATGAATTGTACAAACATTTCAAAAGAAAATGAGCCATTGAAAATGAAGGAATGGTTATCCTATGTTTTTTTATAAAAAGACGTTAAGCACATTCTTTCTTTCGATTAAAACCCTTGACTTTTAATTTTGCCGCGGATAAGCTTTTTTCAAAGCTTCAGGTAAAAAGCAATGTTTGTCCAATTGCCCGTCCCTTTTACTAAAAAGTGCAGTGTTTTGTAATACCTTTCTTTAAAAACCATTTCTTTCCGGAGCAATATTATGTTTGAACTTATAATCGATACGGATTTTGCGGCGGCACATAATCTTCGGGGATATAAAGGACAGTGTGAAAATCTTCACGGCCATAACTGGAAGGTTCAGGTTGTTTTGAAGTCGGAAAAGCTGGACAATCTTGGAATGGTGATTGATTTCAGAGAAGCAAAAAAGCTTATCGGAGACGTTACAAAAAAATTTGATCATACGTACTTAAATGACATGGAACATTTTAAGGCCGAAAACCCAACCACCGAAAACATTTCCAGAATGATTTACAGAGAATTAACAAGTGCCATGCCCTCAGGCATAAAGGTTGAAAAAGTTACTACGTGGGAATCAGACCGATGTGGCGCAACGTATTTTGAATAAGGATTTTTTTAATAATGTCTGAAAAGCATACTATTATTCAGGTAGCTCTTGATTTTGTGGACATTCACAGGGCGATAAAGGTTGCCAGTGAGGCAATAGAAGGTGGCGCTGATTGGCTGGAAATAGGCACCCCGCTTATAAAAAGCGAAGGAATGAATGCCATTCGCCGGCTGAGAGAAATATTTCCCGATACGATGCTGGTTGCTGACATGAAAACTATGGATGCCGGACGCGTAGAAATGGAAATGGCTGCAAAAGCAGGCGCCAATATTGCGGTGGTAATGGGCAATGCGCCTGGTGCAACGATACGGGAATGCGTGTTGGCCGGTAAAAATTATGGCATAAAAGTATGCGCTGATTTTATGGATACTGACGCAATTGATGAACGTATCGGAATTGTTGAAAAATGCGGCGTCGATTATATTTCTATCCACACCGCAATCGACGATCAAATGAGCGGAAAAACACCTTTTAATGTATTACGGCACATATGCGAAAATGCGCATACCCCTGTTGCTGTCGCGGGGGGCATAAATTCTGAAAATGTTGTTGATGCGGTCAATGCCGGGGCACAAATCGTAATTGTTGGCGGATATATCAGTAAATCAGAAAACGCCAGGGATGCGGCAAACAATATCAGGCAAGCTGTTAAAGAAAACAGAAGAATTCAGACCGGCTTTTTCAAAAGAGTAACCCGCGAAGACGTCCGGAATGCGTTCATGAAACTTTCGACCGCAAACATATCCGATGGCCGTCATCGCGCGAAAAGTATTGTAGGGCTGTATCCGGTAAATCCTTCCATAAAACTCATAGGCACTGCCGTCACCGTTCGAACCTATCCCGGCGACTGGGCTAAGCCTGTAGAAGCCATAGATATTGCGAAAGAAGGGGATGTAATCGTAATTGATGCCGGCGGAACGGGGCCTGCTGTTTGGGGAGAACTGGCTACGCACAGCGCTATACAAAAAAAATTAAGCGGTTTGGTAGTTTATGGAGCGGTTCGCGATACGGCGGAAATGAAGCAATTGAATTTTCCGGTGTATACAAAATTAGTCATGCCTGATGCGGGAGAACCCAAAGGATTGGGGGAAATTAATGTGCCTCTGAATATCTCCGGAATTCAAATCATGCCGGGGGATTGGATAATCGGAGATGAGGATGGGCTCATGGCAGTACCTCAGGCGGAATCTGAAATTAGTGTTAACTATGGCATGGATTGTCTGGAAAAAGAAAATAGGATTCGTAAAGAAATATTATCTGAAAAAAGTTCTTTAGGAAGGGTGACAGATTTGTTAAAATGGGAAAAGAAGTAATGTTTTCCCGCAGAAAGATTTATGGGGGTGACAAAGCATGAAATGTGAATCCTGCAACAAAAAATACGCAACCGTGCACTTGACGGAAATCGTTGGTAATGTGAAGAAAGAACGGCATCTTTGTGAAGAATGTGCGCAAGGAGTAAGCACGCAGATTGCCAAGGTACCTTCTCCTACAGAAATATTAACAAATCTTATTAATCAGGTTGCTCCGGGGATAAACGAGTTATCCAAGATTGTATGCCCTGTTTGCGGATTATCATATTTGGAATTTCGTTCACACGGGAGACTTGGTTGCCCTATGGATTATACTGTTTTCAGAAAGGGGTTAATCCCTTTGCTTGAAAAAATGCATGGCAGCGCACAGCATGTGGGAAAAGTGCCTTCCAGGGCGGGGAAAGAAATGATTAAAAAAAATGAACTCATGCAGCTTAGAAATGAATTGAATAAATCAATCGAAAAGGAAGATTATGAAAGGGCGGCTGAGTTGAGAGATAAAATATACGAACTTTCGGGCGATAATAATGAAAATAAGTGATTTGGCTGATAATACAGGTGAATGGCTTAGGGGAACGGGACCGGAATCTGACATTGTTATAAGCAGCAGGATTCGCCTTGCGAGAAATGTGGCAAAATATCCCTTTCTTTCACGTGCTAATGTAAAACAAAAGAAGGAACTTGAGGAACTTATAAGAACAAAGATTATAGACGCGGATGTTGCACCTGCCCTTAGTTATATTAACCTGTCAGAACTTTCTTCTGTTGACCGGCTGTTTCTCGTAGAAAGACACCTCATTAGCAGGGAACATGCAGAAGGTGAAAAAGAGAGAGGCGTCGCTTTTGAAAAATCGGAAAATATTAGCGTTATGGTCAATGAAGAGGATCATATAAGAATACAGGTAATCCGTTCCGGCCTTGAACTTCGGGAAACATGGAAAACGATAGACATTATTGATAACAAACTGGAAAGAAAAATAAACTATGCGTATTCATCGCAATTTGGATATCTAACGGCCTGTCCCACAAATGTTGGTACGGGGATGAGGGCATCGGTAATGCTTCATTTGCCGGCATTGGGAATGACACATCATATAGAAAAAGTATTTAATGCAGTAATGAAGCTTGGCTTGGTAGTGAGAGGTTTATATGGAGAAGGGACGCAGGTCTCCGGGGATTTATATCAGATTTCAAACCAGTTTACCCTTGGAAAATCAGAGGCCGAAATTATTGAAATTATTGAAGGGGTAATTCCCAGGATTACCAGTTACGAACGGATTGCAAGAAAGTCCCTGATCGCTGAAAGCAGGGAACAAATGGAAGACCGCGTGTGGAGATCGTACGGGATGCTGAAGGTTGCACGCATGATTACTTCGGAAGAAATCATGCATCTTCTCTCGCAAGTGAGGATGGGCGTTAATTTGGGAATTATCAATGATATTGAAATGAAAACATTAAATGAACTTTTTGTTCTTACTTTACCGGGACATTTACAAAAGTTAGAAGGGCGCGAGCTTACTTCTTCGCAAAGAAATATAATTCGTGCGTTGTATGTAAGGAAACGGCTTGAAAAGATAGAAACTTTGAAAGGATAGGTGTTTTATGTTTGATCGATTTACTGATCGTGCCAGAAAGGTTATGGCCCTTGCGCGGGAAGAGGCAAGGCGGTTTAATCACGAGTATATTGGGACAGAACATATATTATTAGGGCTGGTGAAAGAAGGAAGCGGCGTTGCGGCTAATGTTCTGCAAAACTTAGATGTTGAACTAAAGAAAATACGTATTGAAATAGAAAAGATAGTGCAAGGTGGATCTGATCTGGTATCGGTAGGGCAGCTTCCGTTCACGCCCCGCGTAAAAAAGGTGCTGGAATATGCGATGGAAGAGGCGCGGGCGCTGGGACATAATTATATAGGAACGGAGCACTTATTGTTGGGCTTGTTGAAGGAGCAGGAAGGTGTAGCCGCGCAGGTATTATTGAACCTGGGCGTTAAACCTGCAGAAGTACGGGAGGAAGTAATTGGTTTGCTGGGCTCGGAATCGGTGCAAAACAGTCAATCACAGGAAAAAGAAGAAAAGAAAGGACGTTCCAAAACTCCTGCGCTTGACTCTTTCGGGCGCGATCTTACACAGCAGGCCAGAGAAAAAGAACTTGATCCGGTTATTGGAAGGAAAGATGTGATTGAACGTGTTGTTCAGGTCTTATGCAGGCGAACAAAAAACAATCCTGTTCTTCTGGGGGAAGCCGGCGTGGGAAAAACTGCGATAGTTGAAGGCCTTGCACAGGTAGTGGTTCACGGGGATGTTCCTGAGTTGCTGAGAGGGCGCAGAATAGTAGCCCTTGATCTCGCAATGATGGTAGCCGGTACGAAATACAGAGGCCAGTTTGAAGAGAGGATCAAGGCGGTAATGTCAGAAGTAAAAAGGGCAAAAAACATCATACTCTTTATTGATGAGTTACATACCCTTGTTGGCGCAGGAGGGGCAGAGGGCGCTATAGATGCCTCAAATGTTTTAAAACCTGCCTTGTCCCGTGGTGAAATACAGTGTATCGGAGCTACCACTTTGGATGAATACAGAAAATATATCGAAAAAGACGGTGCGCTAGAAAGAAGGTTCCAGACAATTATCGTAGAGCCGCCGTCGAAAGAAGAAACGGTTGAAATACTAAAAGGGCTTCGCGACCGCTATGAATCTCACCACAAAGTAAGAATTACCGACGAGGCATTAGAAGCCGCAACTGAACTTTCCGTGCGTTATATTACCGGAAGATTTTTGCCCGATAAAGCTATTGATATAATCGATGAGGCGTGCGCCAGGTTAAGACTCAAAGCAACCACGCAACCGCCGGACGTAAAACATCTGGAAGACGAAATTATCCGGCTGGAAAAAGAAAAAGATGAGTCCGTGGCAATACAAGATTTTGAAAGGGCGGCACGGTTAAGGGATAAAGCGGACAAAATGAAAAAGAAAAAGGAAGTTGTCGAAAGAGAGTGGCGGGAAAAACATGCCGAACTGGAAGGGGAGGTTGATGTTGAAATTGTTGATGAAGTAGTGTCGAAAATGACCGGCATACCTATCTCACGAATAGAATCGACAGAGGCAAATAAATTGCTTCATATGGAAGAGGAACTTCATAAAATGGTGATAAGCCAGGAAGAGGCAACCAGGGCAATTTCCAAAGCAATCAGAAGATCACGCGCTAGACTGAAGAATCCAAATCGCCCTGTGGCCTCTTTTATTTTTGTAGGCCCTTCCGGTGTTGGTAAGACACATTTGGCAAGATCTCTCGCCAAATTGGTTTTTGGAGAAGAAGGTTCTTTGGTACAGATTGATATGTCAGAATACATGGAAAAGCACAGTATTTCACGATTAATAGGAGCTCCTCCGGGTTATATCGGCTACGAGGAAGGGGGGCAGTTAACGGAAAAAATTCGCCGCCGTCCTTATGCGGTTGTTTTATTAGATGAGATTGAAAAGGCGCATCCGGATGTTTTTAACATGATGTTACAGATCATGGATGAAGGAAAACTTACCGATAGTTTCGGCAGGCATGTTGATTTCCGGAATGTTATCATTATTATGACCTCAAATATTGGCGCGGAGGTTATTAAAAATCAGGCCTCTTTAGGATTTCGTAAAGCTTCGGAGAAGGATAACTACGAGGTAATGAAAGAACAATTGAAAAAGGAGGTAGAAAAACATTTTCGTCCGGAGTTTTTAAACAGAATAGATAATATTATTGTTTTTAAACCTTTAAACAAAGATGATTTGAAGAAGATTGTTGAAATTGAACTTGTTGACGTGAAAAAGAGATTGGAACCGTATCAAATCAGCATTACAATGACAGATGAAGCATTGAATTTCCTTATAGACAAGGGATATGATCAAAATTTTGGCGCCCGACCAATCAGGAGGGCTATTGAAAATTATTTAGAAGATCCTCTTTCTGAGGAAATTTTGCAGGGACGATTCGAAGGAAAATCCAGTGTGAAAGTTTTATTGCAAGATGGCAAGCTGGTGTTCGAGGATATTGTTGAAGAACCGGAACCAGCGCTGGCAAATGCTGAAAATGGCATTTAATTAATTTGAGATATGCCAACAAAAGTATGGGCGAAGCATTTGCTATAAACAGGCAAATGCTTCTCCCATACGCTATGCAAATAGGGGTGTAATATTAAATAAAAATTTGTTAGATAACATTATTACATAAAGCAGCATTATAGAATCATTTCCGGCTTACATTTCTTTTTTTGTAACACTTTAGTTCTTTGAAAAATTAATAGCGAAAAAAGGTAAAAAAAGCTGGCGTCTGTTTTTCCTTTGTGGTATAAAAGGCTTCAATAAAGGGAAACAGTTTATGAAGCCTATCATATTCC
>NZ_CAADGZ010000090.1:0-13899 GCF_900696675.1 uncultured Candidatus Kuenenia sp.
CCAATTTGCCTGGTCGTTTTGTGAAACAGGACGAACGGTAATTGAATGAAGTAGTTCGTTGTGTGTGTTATCGATTGGTGTTGTATGCTGGTTCATGCCCTATAATATAAAATATTTTAGGGGGAATATCCACGTTTTTTTACATATCTTTGTATATTATGTGCTTATGGAAAACTTTGACAGCGTCATGGTTGTTCGATGTGCGTGCTAATTTCGTGCTAAAATCAATCAAAAATGATAGAATTGATGTATGCCAACAATATCTTAATTTTCAAGGAAAAGCGGGAAACCAGCCCAATATCAAGGACTTAAGAACTTTTAATATTTCATATTTACAAATTCAAACAGATACAAATGCTATAGAAGTAAATATCAATATAATTTGGTATATTTTAATTGTTAATTAAAATATTTATTGCTAATTCTACTTTTATTTTTTTGTTTAAAAATATTTCTTGAGGAGCTATTTTAAATTTGACATATGCAATAGAATTAAACTCATTCAATAAACTAAGAAATGAGCTTGGTGATTCTTTTGTCATTTTTTGTGGTTGCGGAATTTCTTTGTTAGGAAATGGGATTGAAAAAAATTTTCTACCATCAGTTTCTGACTTTTCAAAGCACTTCTTTTATAATTTAAAACTATTTTTAGAATTAGAAGATGCAGAAAAATCACCTTCATACTATGATAGATTGTTAGCCAAGTACTCGTATGAATTAGCGGAAGGAGTATATGTTTCTCTTCGTATAAATACTAAATTCGAAGATCTTTTATATCGTATTCAAGTTTCCTTTATTTCAAAAGACGTTGGTTCTCCAGATTCCTCTATTAATGCGTTTGAACAACCATCGAAAGAAAAGCCAAGTGTTATTGATTCTTTAATAAGAGCTGTATTTAAATGCAAAGAAAAACAATTTAACTCAAACCATTCGGCGATTAGCTTTCTACTTGAGAAAAAGAAGGCAAGCGCTGTTATTACAACTAATTTTGATAATGCCATTGAATTGTGTAACAATAGCATCCGATTATTAATTCATTCTCAACCATTAAATAATTTAGAAAACGAACCATACATACTTAAGCTTCATGGAGATGTTTTTCAGGGTAAGATCAAAGCAACTTCTCCTGCTTTAATAAAAGGAAAATATCTTGAAGAGTACAACTATATCGAAAAACTGCTTAATAATAAAGTAGTTCTTGTCGTCGGCTACAGTGGATATGGCGATATTGATATTTCGCCTCACTTAAGAAACTTAAATAATACTTGTGCGAAATTAATCTGGGTTGTAAAAAAAGGTGAGAGACCACCAGATTTCACTAAATATTGGATTAGAACTAATCTTACATCTGAAGATACAAAAGATAATTGGTTACTCAAATTAGGTGCTGAATATGGATGGAAACGTAGCACAAATTCCCAAAATCCTGAGTGGGAAAAAAACTTTAAAGATTGGTTCAGTGAAATTTCTTTAGAAAATCTTAGAAACTCTACTTATATTATGTTTGATAAAGGGCCAGGGGTTATTGCAGGATGGCCTTCCTTGCATATTCAATATATACGCGAATTATCCTATAATAGTAGTAAAAATACTATAACAAAACTTACGCCACTACTATATTGGGATATAGCAAATGCTCTTTTAAGTGTATCTGCCTATTGCTCTGCAATGCAATATTTAGAAAAAATTAACGTAAACGACAATCTTAACAATGAGTCCTCAAAAATCACTTGTCTAAAAGGCTTTACTTATTGGCGCCTTGGAAAATTGGACGATGCAATAAAAACTCTAGAACCAATTGTTCTTGATCCTCCATTGCTACTTGACAGAAGAGAATTGGCAATTATAACACGCCTTTATCTTGAGATAGCACGTGATATAATACGAAGCAATACTCCTCATTGCAAACGCTTGAAAAAAGAACACGTTATTGAGAAACAAACCAATTTTGAAAAAATATTTAGCGATTTCTCTCGCCTTAGTTCTGAATCTGCTGAATATGATTCCTTCGAAGATGGGTTTTTGAGTGAAATTATTATTTTAGACATTGAACGATTGCAAGGCAAAAAAATAGCTGTTAACAAAATACAAGAAGTCTATAAACAAGCATGTTATTGTCAAAGCTGGAACGCCGCTGATGCGGCAGCTCGTGTTCTAATTTCTGTTGATTTTTTTTCAGGTATAAAAGCACTTATAAATACTAACCGCACTTATATACGTCAACGCCACTATAAAAGAATTCGAAAGGGAATTGCTGCTTTTTTCTATAAATGTTTCAAGCGCCCTTACATTCTTGATCTTCTGGATGGTTCTGCCGGTGCGAAACTTGGTGTATGTATCCGCGAATTAAGATGTAAGAGAAAATTGCGGCAATGGGAGCATTTTTATAAAGAAAAGAAAATTATTTGTGCGGCGGATGGGTTTGTCAAGACCATTTATTGCTGTTTTGTAGATGCATTGCTTTGTTTAATTAAAAAAATCAAAAAATATCTAAACCATGAATAGATATTTTTTAATCCTATACATCTCCTTTGGCCTGTGTCTTGATGGAAAATTAATTTCTTTATTTATTTATTTTATAATGGACGGGCTTTTTCAGACCAGTAGTTAAGATGCTTTTTTGGTAAGATAGGTAATGGAAAGGGAGGTCTGAAAAATGAGAAAGAGTTTTGATGCAGAATACATGGCAAAGGTGGCATTGGATGCAATCAGGGAGGAAAAGACGCTGGCAGAATTGTCATCACAGTACGAAGTCCATAAGACACAAATAGCAAAGTGGCGGAAACGAGCGATAGAAGGATTAGGAGGGATATTTCAGGGAAAGGAGGCGAAGACTATCGGAGAAAAGAAGAAGGTAATAGATGAGTTGTACCGGCAAATAGGGCAATTGAAGGTGGAGAACGAATGGCTTAAAAAAAAGCTAGACAGATTGAGCGTTGATGAAAAAAACAAGACGGTTTAACATAAGGCCTCGCCGAAGCGGACATTCTCTCGTTCTCAAGCTCCACAGACTGGGGCAAATGAAACTTTGTTGCCTCAAAAGGGAGAAATGCTTGTTGTGAAATAGGATAAAATTGCACATTTGACCCAGTCTGTTCTGTTTGGGAACGAGTGGTGCTTCGATAGTTTAATAGATTACGCTGAATAGTTACCAGTTAAACAGGATCACCTGTTGAATAATGTCCGCCGGGTAAATAATAAATGCGTATTTATCTTTTATTCGGTATTATTGTTTTTTATAATTGATGAGCGTGAAACGGAATACGAAAATAGATAGACCTTGTTGTTTACAATTTTCTTTATTTCGAAAGGAGGCATTGCTGTATTATTTTAGATTATAAATCAAGTATATTTCTCAAGGAGATTTATTTATGAAAAAATATTTCTACATAAACAGGACAACCATCTTTTTTATTACTTGCATTAGCATCTTTTGCGTAAGCGCTGCTTCCTGGGCAAGCTGTGGAGTATGCGGCAGTGATGCCAGCCGTCCGCCACATAAGCACGAAATAAAAGAAGAAGGGCAGGAAGGGGTTGCAAAAGATCCCATTTGCGGAATGGAAGTTAAGGATTTGAAAAATTCCCCTTCAGCAGAATTCAAAGGGGAGGTATATTACTTCTGTTCAGAACAGTGTAAGAAAGTTTTTAACGAGAGAACCGGACAGTAATACATTCTCTCATTTTTACCCTGTTTGAATCATCTCCAAATTGATTCATCGTCATGTATGACCAACAAAAACAGGCTGGATATAATATCCAGCCTGTTTTTGTTTATCCTATCGGGTAACTATTCAGCGTAAACATTACACCTCACCTTCATTTACTTTTAACGTTGCATTTTCTCAATATGGTATTTATAATATCCACTCATATCAATAAACATCTCTATTGGGATAGCGTGCTTTTTTCTTTCTTTGTCACACACCAAATAACTCATAAATATTACCCCGCTCTTAAATCAAAAAACGGGTAATTTACTTTATCTCTACCGCAAAATATTTTTAAAAGAAGATCAGGAGAAAGGCGCATGAACGGAATTACGTGCAGAAATATTTTTTTGTATAGTATTGTTTTAATTTGTGTTTCATTTATTTCGGCTATTGCCCCAACAAACAATACAATTGCCTCTGATTGTAAGCCCAAGTCTATGCAAACTAACCCGGAAAAGACACTTACCATCAAAAAAGGCAAGAGCGGCAATGTCATTCTAAGGTTAAAATGCAAGGACGACAGCCCGGCTTCCGGTGTTGCCATAGAGACGAAAGTATTAAAAGGCAACAAAAACATATCCTTTTCTCCAAAAAGTGCGGTAACAGACGAAAATGGCAAAGCCGTGTTTACTATCACGGGAGATAAGAAGACAGAAACGGAAAATGCCGAAATCAAATTCAAGGCAGACAAACTTAGCACTACGCTAGAGATAAAGGTTCAGGCTGAAGAATGCAAGTTGGATACTATAAAGACAAATCCTGAGAACAAAGTAACACTTTTCGTAGGGCAAAGCAGCGATATAACCGTCAGGTTAAAATGCAACAATGGAAGTCCCGCGGTTGATGTTAAAGTGGATGCCATCATACAGAAGGGCAGTAATAGCATAAAACTTTCCTCTTCCAGCGCATTAACCGATGAAAGCGGCAAAGCCGTCTTTACCGTTTCCGGTATAAGTAAAACGAAGAAAGATGCACCTACCATCAAATTTTCCGCAGATGATATTAAAACAATTCTCGAGGTAAAGGTTAAAACAGAAGCAGAAAAAGACACAGAAGCCGGTTCTGAAGAAGAAACCGTTGCCGCTTCCCTGGTGAAAGAAGAAGGTGAGGAGTCATCTAACGAAGAAATAGTTGATGAATCCATATCCACTGATGAAGTTGAAGTTGAGGGCACTTCTCTAACGGAAGAGAAAACCTCCGCAGACACCGCTAAAACAACATCAGCAGAGGAAACTACAGAAATAACAACTCCATGCAAACCAAAAACAGTAATAACGCTTCCCGATAAAAAATTAACCCTGGAAAAAGGCAAAAATGCCAGCATTACCGTTAAAGTAAAGTGCAAGGACGATAGTCCGGCAGAGGGCGTTAAACTAGAAGCCGAGGTAATAAAAGGCAAGAAATATATAACGCTTACTCCCAAAAGCGCTGAAACAGATAAAAATGGAAAGGCAGTTTTTGCTGTGTCCGGTGATATGAAAACCGATACAGAGCCAGCAGAAATTAAATTCAAGGCTGAAAAACTCAGCGCTAAACTAGAGGTAAAGGTTCAGGCAGAGGCATGCAGTCTTGGCAGTTTAACAACAAATCCTGATAAAAAGCTTAAACTCAAAGAAGGAGAAAGCAGCGAAGTAACAGTCAAGGCAAAATGTAAAAACGGAAGCCCCGCAGTGGACGCTAAGATTGATGCAATTGTCCAAAAGGATGGCAACAAGGTAAAGATTTCATCTACTGCAATTTTGACAGATGAAGCAGGTAAGGCAGTATTTACAGTAACAGGCGCAAGGAAAACATCAAAAAAAGACAATATTAGCATAAAGTTTTCCTCTGGCGATTTACAATCAATACTTGACGTTAATGTTGACTAGAAAGAAACTTACGAGACGGTTACGGGTTGGTAAGCAACATTCGTTAGACAATTATTTTTACACAAAAAAAGCATGGACAATTCAATACTGTCCATGCTTTTTTCTTTGATTATAGTCTGATATTCTAAATCTTTTTCTATGAGGTGATTTTTGTATTCCCCTGTTTGAGAGGGGCTGGATCATTCTCTTGTTTAGAGAAGGGGTCAAAACTATTACAAAAGAAGTTTTTACAGGGTAATACTCTATGGAACATTGGACGGAATACACGCGATTTTTGACAGCCCTCATGGTAATACTGGACCCTTTTGCGGCTATTCCCATATTTTTAAGCCTAACGCAGGGATACAGCCAATCACAAAGAGCACGGGTCGTGCTTGTTACCATAATAACGGTAGCACTTGTCCTCATTTCCTCTGCCATTAGCGGTGAATCATTATTAAAGACTTTTGGCACAAGCCTTGCCTCTTTTAGAGTCGGTGGCGGCATTGTATTGTTTATAATGGCATTGGCAATGCTAAGAGCGCAGGCCGATAAAGTGAAAACAAGCCCCACTGAAGAGGCAGCGGCAGAGAACAAGGCGACAATTGCCGTCGTTCCCCTTGCCATTCCGCTGCTAGCCGGTCCCGGCTCGATAAGTACTGTTATAATAGAAATGCACCGTTCTTCCGCCACTTATCACGGGGCGCTGGTCATACTATGTATTCTTATCACCTGCATACTGCTCTGGATAGTTCTTCGCCTTGCAAGCCCTATAGGCAGGGCATTAGGCCCGATAGGACGCAATATCCTTAATCGTTTATTTGGTTTGATTCTAACCGCAATCGCAATAGAAATTATAGCAAACGGGCTGCGTGAATTATTCCCTTCGCTCGCATAATTTCAGTTTTACAGTGTAGGGGTGAGGCATTTACCAGTTGGGGTATGCACTTATTTATGACAATTTATAGTAATTGCTTAGCCCCTACGCTGTGCGGCAAACATCGCTATTATTGGAATTTTTCAAAAAATAAATTGTTACTTTTTATCGATTCTGCAAATGCAATCAATAATGAAGTTTTCTTTCACTGTAATAATTTTGCTTATAAGTGTTTGTTCCGCTGCATATGGAGATTCTTTATTTTTGAAGAATGCCGACAAAAGCATCGATATTGAAATTGTCGGTTTTGAGGGAAATTATGTAACCGCAGAGCTGTCAGAAAGCGATCTTAAATCTTTAATAATGCAGTTTCCCGACGATACTTACTCCTCCGGTCATGTTTCCTTAAAGGTTGATGATATAACCATTCCATGTAAAGTGGACGCCTATGCAAATAACAAACTAATACTCTCTATTCCGGCAGATACGATTTCTTCACTTCATATGGCATTTAATAATTCTCATAGTAAAAATGCGCATGGTTTTACTGAAAATGAATATGGAGTTTACGCTCCCGATGATGATGAAGACATTGACGTAATAAAGACCCGCAGGCACATCAAATCTGCAAATACAAAAATACACATGCAAAACAAGCTGCGCACCTCAACATCTCAGACGCTTTCAGATGAATTGATAACAGTTGATGGGATATACATAAAAGGGAAACTTATCAAAATTACCGATAATTCCATTACCTTTCTGCAGGACGGAGAAAATATCTGTACTATCCGATTAGAGAACGTCAGTGTTTTTTCCAGCAATAACGAAATTATAAAAGTCTATTATCATGAAAACAAACCCACTCAGTTCTCGATTCTTAAACCTGTAAACGGTGAATATGTATCCATCAAAAAAATAAACGTTTATGCTTTTAAACTATTAGATGCCACTCATACCCTTGATGAAATAATAACCGCACAAAAAGAACCATCTTCATATTTAATACCCAAACAGGCAATACCATCAGATACGCATACATCCGAAAAGGAAGGTGACGCCGTACCTCCAATTGCCGGGGATAAGGATGAAACCGTTACACTGGCGGTAGATGAGTCCAAAAAAGATTCTTCTCCTCAAAAAACATGGAAAGGGAGCGTTGAGTCCGGCATTAACATTAAAACAGGAAATACGGAAGCCACAACAACGCACCTGAAAATTGGATATTCAAACGAAAGGAAATGCGACAAAATATTTTTCGATATGCTTGCCATTTTTGAAACAAAGAAGAACCAAAGTACCGGTGGGTCTGAAGAAACCGCCAATGAGCAAAAGGTGACATTGAAATACGAATATAACACCTCTTTCAAAGTATATCTGTTTTTGCAGGAATATTTTGAACATGATGAACTTGAAAATTTAAATTACAGAACGATTTCCTCTTTTGGGCCTGGGTATCGTTTATTTAGTAGTGAAAAAATTAAATATCGGATTGAAGGAGGCCCTGCATTTACCCATGAAAGATATCACGGAGGTATCACGGAAAACAATTTCGGTTTACGGTTTGGGCATTATTTAGACTGGCAGATGCTGAGTTCTACAAAGTTATTTGCAAAAAATGAATACAACACAAGTGTTGAAGATCAGGAAGATTGGCGGTTAGATTCAAGTTTAGGGATAAAGCATGATTTGATGAAGGCTTTGTCACTAAGCACGGTATTAATAAACCAGTATGATAATACCCCTTCCGGGGCTAATAAAAAAGATGATACCACTCTTATTGGAAGCATTGGATACAACTTTTAGAAACATCATTAATACTACGCTTGAACTGCGCTAAAAACAATCCTCAGTCCTCAATCGGCAATCTGCAATTTGCCGACTGTAGACTGTAGATTGCCAACTGCCAAGTATGGTATTAAAAGTTACTGTCACACACAAGCCTCCGATATACCGACAACGTTTTGTTTATATTTACTTCTAATGAATACTTTTCCGACTTATTCCTTGCTGCCAGTCCCATTTGCTTCCGTTTCTCCTTATCATAAAGCATCTGCAAAGCATCAGCGATTTCTTTTGCATTGATCGGATGTTCAATAACGATACCATCTTTGCCGTCCTCGATAATTTCAGATGCACCGCTCGCTTTACTCACAATTACCGGAAGACCCGACGCCATTGCCTCCAGGCATGCCGTGCCAAACGCATCATACTCACTGGGGAAAACAAAAATATCACCTGCCGCATATATTTTGTGAATTTCTTTGCTAGTGCCCGCAAAAATTACCAGTTCATAAATACCTTTCTCCTTCGCAATTGCCCGAAACTTTTCTTCATATCCCCTGCCAACAACCAACAGTTTTACGTTTTTTGGCATATCTGCCATTGCCAAGGCATGTATCACATGTATGAGGCCCTTCCTCTTAAACCCGGAACCCACAAACACCAAAAGAATATCATCCGGAGCCACATCATACATGCTTCTTATGCTATCCCTGTATTTCCGGCTGTTATCCGGACTAAAAAGCATTGTATCCACGCCATTGTAAATAATTGCTATGTCTTCAGGGGGTATTTTATAATGTGACACCAACTCATCTTTGCACATCTCAGAAATACAAGTAACCTGTTTGTAGCGTTTCCCTTTAAAAATCATTTTCTCTAAAAGCAAAAGGCTCATGTGCCTTGGATTAAGGCAGAGCAATGCCCTGCCAAAGATGGTCTGCATGGAAGGATACGTATGCAGCATATAATCCCAGTGACATCCCCCCCCTACTCTGTAAATATCCTGATACAATGTTTGTGTAAACCCGTGAACAATGTCAAATCGTATGCCAGTTTTTTTAACCGCCCGTGGGGCATTGAAGGCGAATGTCCAGTATTTTAGCGGAGACCAGAAAGAAATGGCAGGTACATAGTGAAAGATATATCTGTTATCTTCTTTTTCAGGAAGACAATGCGTAAATATATGCACCTCATATTTTTTACTGACTAGTTGCTCTGCCAAATTATATACATAACGCTCAACGCCACCTTTTTCTTTAATAAATTGATACACTACTAATGCAATCTTCATTGAAATCAGGTTCCTTTGGCAGCGACTTTATTCTGTTATTGTTGTTAAAGATAGAAATCCCTTATGCTATAGACCGCAGGTTAGCAGATATTACTCTTTCATCACAATCTATTTCAATATACCACCCATCACGAAACATACCCGCATTCAATATCAGCGTGTCCCCGATTTTATCTTTTCCTTTTGCCTCATGTATATGTCCTGAAATGCAAACGTGAGGCTTTTGTTGTTCAATAAAATCCCTCGCGGCGCTGCTTCCCACATGCATGCCATTACTAATTCTGTCAACAGCGGTATCTTTGGGCGGTGTGTGACACACCATAATTTTCCATCGTGCGCCCTTTACCATGTTATATCCTTTTAACAAATTTGCCGCTATTTCATCTTCACTGATTTCAGACGGAGTATTAAAAGGGGTTGGATTTGATGCACCACAGCCGAATACCCCAACGTCTCCAAAAAAATACCCTTTCCCATGCAGGTTTATGCCGATATCAGTCAGATAATTATTTACTGCAGAAGTATCCATATTCCCATACTGTGCATATATATTATTATTAATCATTTTCAATAAGTTTATGACCGGTTCAGCGTGTTTTTTGCCGTGACAGTTTGTAATGTCACCTGAAATAATTATTAAATCGGCTTTTTCCACAATGTGTTGAATTAACGGAAGTTTACTGACGTCTTCATGAACATCGCCAAATGATATGATTTTCATTGTCGCACCCCAAAAAATCTTCTGTCGAAATATGAGACCAGAAAGTCAGGCAAGAAACCCGACCTACGTTATCTAATTCAATGTTTAGTACCTTCTATCGCTCGTTTGCACCACTTTGCTATTTGTGTCTTATGAACTTCGTACTGTGATGACAATTCTGCCAGCGTCTTTTCTTCCCTGATAGCATCCAATGCCACCTTTGCCATGTATTCTGCATCAAAACCCTTTCTCATTTTTCAGACCTCCCTTTCTATTACTTATCTTACCAAAAAAGCATCTTAACTACTGGTATGAAAAAGCCCGTCCATTATATTATGCAAATGCATCGTTTTACCGCAGGGCTTTTACTTTATTCAGGATATCAGTAATACTTGTGTAAACATCCGGTAATGCTAATGCAGGCCTTGTTATCAGAATCGTGTCGATACCTAACTCAATAGCTGCCTGAATTTTCTCATTTACCCCCCCCACTCCCCCGCTTTCTTTTGAAACGATGACATTAATCCCGTATTGCTGAAACATAGCTTTGTTTAACTCTGTTGAAAACGGGCCATGCATTGCGATAATGTTTTTAGGAAATATCCCCATTTCAATGCACGACACGATATGTTCCGGTATGGGAAGTATACGAACAAATAGCTGTTTTTCATTTTTTAACGGGATAAACTTTGAAACACCTGAAATCCCGGTTGTCAAAAAAATATTAGTTCCAAGCTGCCTGGCTTTTTTTACCGCATCATCGGCAGAACTAACGCTATGTATAAGTGGGTGATCAGATATCACGGAATCTTTGCGTTCAAAGCGAAAATAGTCAATACCGGCTTCTCTGCATGCTTCATATGCGTTTTTTGTCGCTTCAACCGCAAAAGGATGTGTTGCATCAATGAAAACCGTGATTCCTTTTTCCTGAATGAGTCTTATAAATCCTTCCTTGTCACAACGCTTTTGAATGCAAAGAGTATCAAGTCCTATTTGTTCAAACATCTTTCTGCCATATTCAGTAGCAACAGTAGTCCTTACATTAAAACCATCATAATGAAGTTGTCGGACGATTTCTTTACCCTCTTCGGTGCCGGATAATACTAATATCATAGACGTAATACAATTATGAATAATTATTAAAAAAGTAAAGGAGTAAATCCTGTGTCTCTGCTTTATCGATTGATTTTTTAAGCCAAGCAGACGGAAAAAGATGCTTATTAAAATACTTTTGCAAATTTTTGGCAAAATGATAATACTTACACCGTATTTATTGCCATATCATTCCGTAACATGGTATTAATGGTCTATAGAAACAGGCCTTTTTCAACGCCTTGTTATCGTACATAAAATAAAACTACCGGTCAATTTCAAAAGGGAATTTGAAAACATCCTTTTTGGATTTGGGATTTACGATTTTAAATCGTACCTCGTAAATCGTACTTCGTAAATCGTACTTCGCGAAGTCTGGGGATAAAAAGTATTTTCAGGCAAAAAAACGTTAAGCAACCATCGATTGAGGAATATCGTACATGATAAAAACAGACATTTTAATTATTGGCGCCAGCATTATGGGACTCTCCATCGCGCGAGAGCTGCATCATAGACATCCTGAATTAATAATTACTTTAATCGAAAAAGAAGATTCCCCTGGCCGCCATGCAAGTGGCAGGAATAGCGGCATACTTCATGCGGGATTTTACTATACTCCTGACAGTTTAAAGGCGAAATTTACGGTTGAGGGAAACAGGCTTTTAACAGCATATTGTTTACAACACAACCTTCCCATCAACAGATGCGGGAAAGTAGTGGTTGCGAAAGACGAAGAGGATTTAAAAGGGATTTATGAGTTAAAAAACAGAGGCGACAAAAATGGCGTGGAATTACAAATAATAGATGAACAGGAACTATCCCAAATCGACCCAAATGCAAGGACATATTGCAAGGCTATCCATTCTCCTGCAACTTCAGTGGTGAACCCAAAAGAAGTATTGAACCATATCGCAAGCAGTTTTAAAAAAAACAGCAAGCTGCTATTGAATGAAAAATTCATAAAGCGAGAGGGCCTTCATTCGGCAGTCACTAATAAAAATACGATACACTACCGGCACCTTATTAATTGCGCCGGTCTGTATGCCGATAAAATAGGCCACCAATACGGCGTTGGAAAACACTATACCCTCATCCCTTTTAAAGGACTGTATATTGAATATAAGGACAGTAATTTTATTCAAAAACACATATACCCCGTTCCCAATCTGAAAAACCCGTTTCTTGGCGTACACTTTACAAAAATGGTTGACGGCAGGGTAAAAATGGGGCCAACGGCAATTCCTGTATTTTGGAGGGAAAATTATGAGGGTTTATCCAATTTTCATCCCGGCGAATTCTTTGAAATACTCCGGTACGAGGCAAAGCTTTTTCTAATGAATTCTTTTAATTTCAGAGATCTGGCATTTGCCGAGATAAAAAAACACTATAAGAAATATTTTATAAAACAAGCCGCTCATTTAGTGAAAAAACTGGAAGAGGATAAATTCGGCGATTATCTCACCCCGGGAATAAGGGCGCAACTGCTTGATACAAGAACAATGAAACTGGAGATGGATTTCGTTGTAGAACAGGAAGAAACTTCCACCCACATTTTAAACGCAGTATCCCCCGCATTTACCTCTTCTTTTTCATTCAGCAAATTTATTGCAGATAAAGTGGAAAAGGCGATGTGAATCACCGGCAAAGCCTTATGTGTATTGGTATTCCAGGCAGCTTGTATTTTACGTTAGTAGCTTACTGCCGTACTTTTACCGTACCTTTTTTAGAGGACACTATGAAAACAATAATCATCGCCTTATGTTTGTTGGTTGCCGGGTGTACTTCAACGGTATCACAAACGGAGCAACAGTATTATGACGTTTACGACGAACAGGGCAAGCGCAAAGGGTATATCCGGGAGCGGGATGGGCATATTACCATTTACGATGAGAACTGGCAGCGTAAGGGGTATCTGGAGCGCAAATAGTGATGATGATTAAGGGCTAGGGATGATCACCCGAAAGCCGCAATCCTGAGCGGTTGCCCTTAATTCTATTTTTCAGGAGTCATTACAGGAGATGACTAAATGGATAACCTACCAAAAGACGTAATAATCATTCGAGACCCATTGAGAGATATCCCGGTGGTTAAGGATATGAACGACTCTTTTACCCGGAGATGTGTTGAAATAATAGCTACAGCAAAAAGGCTATGGGGTGATAGCAGTAAGTGTATAAGCGATAATGAAATGACTGATAGCAAAATTGTACCTAAAAAGAAAACGCCTTTTATCACCCTAAAAATGGGCCGGAAAGATTTAATTCTGACATGTTTCTCCCCTCCATAAGGCGATGTTTACCTTATCAGGGAAATTTCGTAACTATTCAGCGTAAACATTACACGACTCCCGGCGGGTTCAGGTTTGCAACCCAATGTCATTAAGTTAAGAATTATTGTAACACTTTGGTTTTTAAAAAAAACGTATTACCGATAAGCTCCGTAGGAGCAACCTGTTTGTAGATAGGATACCATAACAGATCGTAGAGACAGGTTTGAAACCTGTCTCTATAATCAGGAGCGGCCTGTCTTCCTGTCAATCATATACAGGCCGCTCCTACGGAGCTATTTACCTGTTGAATTTTATTGCGCTACAAACA
>NZ_CAADGZ010000091.1:0-13809 GCF_900696675.1 uncultured Candidatus Kuenenia sp.
GAAGGTTCAGCAGAAGATATCTGGCTGTTTTCGTTCTTTGGAGGGAGCGAAAATTTTCTGCCGCATTCGGAGTTATCTCTCGACCTGTCGAAAACAAGGGGTAAATTTGAGCCGGGCATTACAGATGCTATTCCGTGGTGAATTGCCTGATTTTGCCAGCTCGTAGCGACAGTGGATGAAAATACGCTGAATAGATACCAAATTTCTGCTAAAACATTCTCAAAAGAATTATGATTATGAACAATACATTATATAGAGGGATGCAAAGCGATGGACAGTAGCCGAAAGAAACATTGGGAAAATGTTTATGAACAAAAGAAACCGTCAGAGGTCAGTTGGTACCAGGTTAACCCTGCTGTGTCACTGGAGTTTATCACCTTGGCAAAACCAGACAATGCTGCAAAAATTATTGATGTGGGTGGCGGTGTGTCTGTCCTTGTGGATGAATTGCTGGAGAAGGGATATCGGGATTTAACCGTTCTGGATATTTCATCAAGAGCTATTCAATATGCTCGGGAGAGACTGGGCAGGCGGGCTGAAAATGTATGCTGGATTGAGGCCGATGTAACAGAATATGTCGCGCCCTATCCGTTTGACCTTTGGCATGACAGGGCGGTGTTTCATTTCCTGACCGATCCATCGGACAGAAAGAAATATGTTGAGGTATTACAAAATTCTTTGAAAAGGGGAGGGCATTTGATTATCGCCGCTTTTGCAATTGACGGCCCAACAAGGTGCAGCGGTCTTGATATTGAACAATACGACGCGGAAAAATTACAAAATGAATTAGGAAGCGAATTCCTTCTGATGGAGGAAAAACAGGAAATTCATGTTACTCCAGCCAGCAAAGAGCAGAAATTTGGTTTTTTCCGGTTTATGAGAAAATAATTAAATGGTATAGGAAGCAGAGAGGTGCATTCCTGTGCTGTATTATCAGCGATATCTATTATTTAAGGCCAATAACTATTTACATTTAACCTATGCTCCTGGGAGTACATTGTTCAATAAAAGGCAGTTTGCATAACGCCTTCAATGAAGCCGCGTCTTTGGGAATAGACACCTTTCAAATCTTTACGAAAAACCAACGCCAATGGAAAGAAAAAATCGTCGGTCCGGCGGAAAAAACAATTTTCAGAGAAACATTGCGGCAATCAAACATAAAAACAATTTTTTCACACGCATCCTATCTTATCAATCTTGCCACCAGCGATAGCAGAATTCACGCACTTACCCACAATTCCCTCCTGGGAGAGATTCAACGATGTGATGACCTTGGCATTGCGTCTATTATTATACATCCCGGTTTCACAAAAAATACCGGCAAACAAACCGGCATGAAAAACGTAATCAAAATGATAAAATCAGTACTCAAAAAAACAAACAACTCTCCCGTAAAAATCCTGATGGAAAACACTGCCGGCCAGGGGTCAAGCATTGGTTATCATTTCAAGCAGTTACAGCAATTAATTGAGGGAATCGGTTCTGGAAGAATAGGCGTCTGTTTTGATACATGCCATGCTTTCGCAGCGGGCTATGATATAAGGACGAAGATCGGATTTGAAACAACGATGGAGGAATTGGATGCCACGGTAGGCCTCAACTCCCTTTATGCCATTCATTTAAATGATTCGAAAGGGGCTTTGGGTAGTAAAATTGACCGGCACGAACATATCGGGCAAGGCGCTATAGGACTGGAACCCTTCAGACAGATTATGAATACAATGAAACACATACCGAAAATACTGGAAACACCAAAAGAGGGCGGCATGGATGTGAAAAATTTAAATATTTTAAAAGGATTGGTTGAAAATCGTTGATCCCAAAAAATCAAAGGGGATGTACACTGGTAAGAGAGAATATTTTTGCTTCATCACTTATCCTCCTCAAGACATTAATTCGCAACGAAAACCACACGTAAATATCGCTAGAATTCATAATATATTATTGTTAGACTAGATATCTTTAATAGCTACAGGCGAATGTAAATCTGGCTTTTCACAAATCCTTAGTAGTGCCATGCAATCTTCCCCAACAAGTAGTGAATACATCGTATAAAAAACTTTCCTATTAATATTATGAAGAAGTAACGTTATCCAGTGGAAAAAAACAACGAAAAAAAACGAAAGGGAATAGTTCACATAAATCATAAATATTGCAAACGCTGCGGTATCTGCGTAAATCTTTGCCCGGTGAAGAATCTGGAAATTAAAAACAAAATATTAATGGAATTGAATAAATGTATTGTCTGCAGAACCTGCCAGCGTTATTGCCCGGACATAGCCATTGAAATAGAGGAAATAAATGTCTAAACAATTATTGCAGGGAAACCAGGCAATTGTGTTGGGATCTGAGGTTGCAGGCCTGACATTTTTTGCCGGCTACCCCATTACTCCGGCATCGGAAATAATCCACAACCTGGTGAGCAGGAAAAAAGTAAAAGTACTGCAGATGGAAGATGAAATTTCCTCATTAAGCGCCGTTATCGGTGCGTCACTCGCCGGCCTTAAATCAATGACAGCCACGTCCGGCCCTGGATTCTCTTTAATGCAGGAAAACATCGGTCTCGCACACATGATGGAAGTGCCTCTGGTGATTGTTAATGTACAAAGAGTAGGGCCCAGCACCGGCATGCCTACCTTGCCCGCGCAGGGAGATGTTATGCAATGTATATATGGCAGCCACGGCGATTATTTTCCTATAGTATTTTATCCCAATTCCGTGACGGAGCTTTATACTCATACGATAACGGCATTTAATGCCGCCGAAGAATCGTTAAGCCCTGTTATACTGCTTAGTGACGGCTACATAAGCCACCTCTCTGAGACAATTGCCCCCCCTGTTAATTTTGTGATCAAAAATCGGGAACGGCTTCCGTTTGGCTGCGGGAATCGTCATTTCACCGGTTTATCACACTATGATTCTCAACCAAAAACCTCGGATGTTGACAATTACCGAAAACTTATTGCACGTCTGCATGAAAAACAATTACGCATTGCGGGGCAATATAACTATTACGAATACATTGAATGCCCGAAGAAAACCGACACATTACTTATCTCTTATGGAGCTTTATCAAGGGTGGCGTATTATTTCAAAAATGATTTTTCATTATTCCGGCCAATATTGATGTTTCCGGTTTTTGACGACCTTAAGCGCATCGCATCCCAATATAAAAAAATTATCGTTATGGAAATGAATACAGGCCAATATGCCCGTGAAATTGAACGTTTATTACACCGCGAAGTAACTTTGATCCCTATCCTCGGCGGGCGCATAAGCCTGGAAGAAATAAAGAGTGTACTCTCTGAAGTGATTAAAAAATGCTAAAAAACAAGGGTGTCGTTTTATCATGGAAAACAATGCTATAAAAGACGTCCAGTTCAAACGTTATCTGAAACTCGAACTGCTGCCAACGCCATGGTGCGGGGGTTGCGGAAATGGTATTGTGCTGAAAACCATATGCCAGGCCTTTTATGAACTCAACTACCCTTTGCAAGGCACGGTAGTCGTTTCGGGGATTGGCTGCGCAGGGAGAAGTGCGGGATTTTTTAATCTTGATTCAGTACATACCACCCATGGCAGGGCAATTCCCGTAGCAGAAGGTATTAAATATGCGAACGAAAAGCTTAATGTGGTAGTCGTGAGCGGGGACGGCGACCTGATGGGTATTGGCGGCAACCATCTTTTGCATGCCATCCGGAGAAACACAAACATTACTGTTATTTGTTATGCAAATGAAATCTATGGCATGACCGGCGGCCAGGTTTCTCCCATCACCCCAAGGGGTTGCGAGACGTTAACCACGCCGGGAGGAAATCCTGATAATCCCATGGATATACAATATCTGTTTAAAGGCAACAAAAGTTTCTTTGCACGCACCACGGCATATCACCTCAGCCACATGAGAAAATGCATCGTGGCGGCCTTGCAATTTAACGGCTTTTCTTTTGTCGAAGCAAGAACCATGTGTCTCGTCAATTACGGACGCCGGTTAGGGTACAAAAACTCCAATGCAATGTTGAACCACTATAAGGAATTTTACAAAAT
This sequence comes from uncultured Candidatus Kuenenia sp., assembly GCF_900696675.1. Taxonomy (NCBI): domain Bacteria; kingdom Pseudomonadati; phylum Planctomycetota; class Candidatus Brocadiia; order Candidatus Brocadiales; family Candidatus Brocadiaceae; genus Candidatus Kuenenia; species uncultured Candidatus Kuenenia sp. The sequence continues at coordinate 4,048 of NZ_CAADGZ010000091.1, forward strand.
TAATGATAATGCTGAAGAACTGGCGTCAAATGAGATTGGTATATTACAACACCGCAATCGGCCTGATACATAATTAGTTGTCAACAAAAAATACTTCATCAAAAGTGGAATTTATTACCACACTTTTCTCAGCGTCTTTAGGCTTTTCAAATAGTCTTCGTACTCCAGGTTTGCCTCGATTTTGTACTCTTTTAATATATCCATCATCTTTGCTATTGAGACACCTGCAATATGCGCAGCTTTTTCGAGAGATGCCTCTGATTTTTTATATTTTTCTATGGCAAGCATAACCCGCCCGAGGTCTACCAGCTCTCTTATTTTTTTTGAGACATCTTCATTTTCCTCTTTTGCCAGTGAGGAAAGAAATTTGTAATCAGTATCACCTATGCGGATACTCAAGGTCTTTGTTGCCATTTTATGTACCTCCTCTTAATAGTTTTGTAGCATCGCGAATTATTTCTTTACTATATCGTCCTATTAATTGTAATTTCTGTAATTTAAGAAGCGCTGTTTCGCTATCGATAAGCGTTTTTTCAAATGCTCTTATCAAAATAGTTATTGCAGTAACAAAATCTAACTTGAGCATTTTGCATGCCCTTATCGCATTTCTATCATCGGTCGCCACCATGGATATCCCTTTCTCGATCGATAAAATAATTGCCTCTGCTTCCCCTCTATCGATGCTAAAGTCTTCCATAATATTTTTTGTCTGTGCAATGCCTTTCACCTTAAAAACTTCGATTTTATGATCATTGATTAGTTTTTCTATAGCAGGTACTTCAATTCTGCGATCTTCGCATACTTCCGTCATAACTGTTTCTGGAATCAAGACTTTACCTCTAAAATTAGAGACAACCATGTCGAGCATGTCTATTTTAGCGAGAAGTATTAATGTGGATGAATCAAATACTATCATTCACTAATTGTATGACAAATGTAATACAAATGTCAATATTAGAGATAATTGATTTTGGTATTCAATTTATTTGCCTGACAATCCATGCCGTGTAACATCTTGTGCGCCATGCCGGTTGACATAAATAAACAATAAGTATTACAAGAAATGAAATTGCACCCTCTCTCAACGACACGGCTTTTTTTAAAAGCCGGATTGCTACAATATTTCTTATAGTGAAACCAAAATTTTTAATAAATATTTTGAACTCTCATTGAAAAGAGGGTATAAACCAGATAACACGCTAGCGTTAAAATAGAGTTTTCATCCCCCCCCAAAAACAACATAACAATTGCATCAACCCGACCCTTACGGGTAGTGCGTTTTCTTAAAATTTGTAGTCCGCAGCGGGTGTTTGGGTTTATGAACGTACGCCCCCTTTTTCCCTGCTGCAGGTTATGTAAAACGTTAAAATCTGATTTATTATGAATGCAACTGCAGTTTCAACCAAAATGCCGGGAAGCTGGAAATGGCAGGTAATCCCTGTTGCATTTCTGGTTATATGGTCATGTATTATCTTTGTTAACACGTTGCGGAATAATTTTGTTTATGATGATTCTGTTACGATTGTTAATAACCATTTGATTAAGAATTGGGATAATTTCCGGACGTTGTTTTCCTTTCAGTATTTCATGCTTTCCGGAGAGATAAGCTATCGTCCTATGGTTACGTTTACCTATTTTCTTGACTATTCTCTTTGGGGAGAAAACCCATCGGGGTATCACTTCACTAATCTCCTCTTTCATATTGCAAATGTAACAGTATTCTACTTTTTTATTAAAAAGATAACGCGGATACATTCATTGGCGTTTATTTCAGCATTATTGTTTGCCACCCATCCCGTAATAACAGAAACAGTTAATTCTATCAGCTATCGCGAAGATATCCTTGCCGCCTTCTTTTATCTAATGACGTTTATCCTGTTCTTAAAAATCGACGATGGCTTGAAGAAGAAAGGCGCATTTTATCTGTGTTATTCCGGTTCTTTGACTTTCTATGCACTGTCGTTATTTTCAAAAGAGATGGCAGTAACTCTGCCGGTAATGCTCGTGATATATACATTCTTTTTTCCATCAAAAAATAATCCTTTTAAAGAGTGTGTTAAAAAAATGAAAGGCGTCTATATTGGATATTTTTTAGTCACGTGCTGCTATTTAATTATTCAGTTTTGGGTATTTAAGGATGTGTCTATTAATCTGAGCGAGTCCGGGCAAAGCATCTTTGTGATGTTTAAGGTACTTGCCTCGTATATAAAGCTTTTGTTCCTACCTTTTGACCTTAATGCTGATTATGTGATTCTGCCGGTATTGGCAGATGTGGTATCGTTTTCAATCTCTGTCGTTTTGATAATTGTACTGATTATTGTTTTATTGCGTATAGGGAAAGGAAACAAATTATTCTGTTTTTTTGCAGTGTGGTTTTTTGTCACCCTTTCGCCGGTGTCAAATATAATCCCGTTAAGCAATATCATGTCAGAGCGTTACATGTATATTCCCCTCATGGGATTTTCGGGCGCTGTGGGTGTACTGTTCTGGAAGGGTGTTTCAGAGAATATTTTTGCGAAGATATGCTTTGGCGTGATTTTAATCGTTTTTGCCTTTATAAGTATTTCCCGGAATGTCGTATGGCATGATGAATTTGCTCTGTGGCATGATGCCCTGGCAAGAGAACCTGACAGTGCACGCGCACACCACAACCTTGGGGTGGTATATAATTCAAAAGGGATGTATGAAAAGGCGGAGTATGAGTATAAAAAGACCCTGGAAATAAAACCGAATGATGCCGGGGCGTATTATAATCTGGGGAATTTATACGAACGAAAGGAACTGATTGGCGATGCTATCGCAGCATATGAAAAGGCAATACAATCAAATCCCTACCATGCAGATGCATACAATAATATAGGAAATATTTATAAAAAAAAGAAACAGTATCCTGCGGCAGTGAAAATGTATGAAAAAGCGATCCGGTGCAATCCGTTCGATTTCCGCTATCACAGTAATTTAGGGCTTATCTATCTTGAAACAAAAAATTACCGTGAGTCTGTTGACGCCTTTCTGAAAGCATTAAAAATCGCACCCGATAAATCTTCAACGCACAATTCACTGGGAAATGTTCTTAAAGAAATGGGAGATTTTGATGGCGCGGAAGAGGCATACAAAACAGCGCTTCAATTAGACCCTGCCGATGCAAATATTCACAATAGTTTAGGGATGTTATACACAAACATGAAACAATTTGATAAAGCAATGAGAGAGTTTGATACGGCGATCCGGCTCGACCCGAAAATGGCAAGCGCATATAACAATTTGGGAATTGCCTATGCAAATAAAGGCGACGGGGAAAAAGCGGCAGAGGCATTAAACACAGCGGTAGCCCTTGGATTTGACGGCGCGGATGTGCATAATAATCTGGCATGTGTGTACATGACAATGGGAATGACGGATAATGCCATCCGGGAACTTGACATCGTCCTGGAATATGACCAAACAGATTGCAATGCGCATTGCAATCTTGGCATTGCCTATCTATCCAAAAAAAATGTTGATAAGGCTATTTCTGAGTTTGAAGAGGCTATTAAAATCAATGCGGATGACGCGGATTTTCACCATTACCTTGGCAATGCCCTTATGGAAAAAGGAAGATATGGAGAGGCAGTTGACGCATTTGCACGAGCAATAGAAATTAATCCTGAAAATTCCTCGGTGCACAAGGCGCTCGGCGTTGTGTATGCGAATTATTTCAACAACACCCGGAAAGCATTATTTCATTTAAAAGAAACACTGCGGTTAAATCCAAATCAGCCAATGGCAGGCGAAATAGAAGCGGCTATCGTTACATTAAGCGGCGGTAGCGATGGCATGGCGCAAAAGCCATGATAGGCGAATAAGTAGTTCATGTCATATCAATTTAAAATTTCATAACTCTTGATCTGGTGGAATTTGATTTGATACCAGATTAAATACAAGACGCAAATTTGTACATGGCAGGACGTGCGTATAGCCTGTCCAGTCTCCATGTTCCATTACAGGGTTTAAAAACAGGTGTCATGCCATTTCCCACCCAGCAATGGTGAAGCTTTTTAATCCTTGCCTATCCCACTGGAATTAATAGGCTTAGGTACTTTTTGACTAAAAAAAATACTTCAGAAGCTCTGAGAGTTGAGGCGAGATAGGTGGGCGCTTGCCATTTGGACAAAGACGGAGCATTTTTTTCGAAATATCCTTTTCAAGCGCACAGATTTTCTCTACAATATCGCACAGCGCCACATTTTTGTTTGGGAAAATGGGCTGGTGCGCGTGTTATTTACCCCAAAAATTGATTATCCTGCCCTGTGATTTTATGGCCAGGGAAAATTTTACAAAAGCCCTATCAGTGCAATTTTGCATTCGGCACAGTCTATACATTACATTTAGGTACTTTTTGGCGAAAAAACACTTCGGGAGTTTTGAATTGCCGTTATTGCCGTTATTGATGTATAATGCTTAGTAATTTCGGAAATTCTTAAAAAAACTAAAACGGTTGTAAAATATCGTTTTTTACCGCAGTATAAGAGGTTTTAATGCGGCGTTAACATTGCACTGGCTGCAATGAAAATGTCCTTGACAAGATATTCTACCGCTGTATAATGTTGAAAATTTTTATGCCTTGAAATTTTGCATGAAAATCTTTTAAAAATTTGTTTAATAAAGAACCTGGGAAGGGGGTGGTTAGGCTAAAGATTATTTAATGTTCCTGCTTTTACCTGTGATTCTCGCTTGTGTCACTTAGGTAATAACCGTAGTTTTAAAAGTGTTTAAAGTAAAGAAAGGAGAAGATGTAATGTTTGAAATTTTTAAGAAACCATTGTCCAGGATTGTAGGTGCGACGTTTGCCTTTGCAGGCGTAACCTTGCTAGCTTGCGCTATGGAAAATGGTGTTGCAATGGCTGAAGGACCAACTTTTCAGGACGTAGCATCACAGGTATTCGGCCAGCCAGTTGGCCCTGATAATGATGGCACCTTGTATATATTTGGGTTGACCGCTAAATATACTGAACCTGAATATGTTGATGGACGTGGGCCATACAAGTCTTTTTTGAAGATGTTACCGTCAATTCGTTGGTACGATCCGGAACATTATTGGACAAATGGAAGCCAGACAGAAGGGGTGTTCAAGAACGAAGAATGCGTATTGTGCCATACAGTACAAACTCCGACGATTGTGAACGATTGGAAGCAAAGTTCGCATGGCAGCAAGGACATAAGGAGAGGGATTGGCATAAAGAAGGATGGAAAACCGGTTGAAGATTTGGTTGGTTGTGCTGATTGTCATGGCAATAACCACCAGAAGCTTGAAATGCCAACCTATAAGCTCTGTAACGACTGTCATCCAAAAGAAACAGCGGAACACAGGGCTGGCGGTTTGGGGTCTCATACTCATGCATACACAGTTAACGTGTTGGAATTTTCATGGCACGTAGGGAAACCTGCTGAAGAGGTTACTGGCTGTGCGCATTGTCATGCTATTGCGGAAAACAGATGTTCTGGTTGCCACACAAGGCACAAATTTGACCCGGCTGAGGCCAGAAAACCGACCGCTTGCAGGGTTTGTCATATGGGTATAGACCATGATGAATGGGCTATGTACAATACCTCTATCCATGGAGCATTGTATGAAGCAGAATCAGCCAGGATGGACTGGGGCAAGAAGTTGAAGAAGGGTAACTACAGGGTGCCGACCTGTGCTTATTGCCATATGCAAAACGGCGATCACAATCCGCAGAGGTTTGGAACGATATATAGCGATATGGGTATGTTCCAGGTAGACCGCGGGGCACCAAAACATAAAGCGAAAAGAGACTCTTGGATTAAGTTATGCCAGGACTGTCATTCGCCAAGGTTCGCAGCGGATAAACTCAAAGAAATGGACGCAGGTGTTAATTTGAGTTTTACAAAGTGGAGAGAAGCAGCTGCGGTTATCGTGGGTTGTTATCTTGATGGTGTAGTTGACCCAATGCCTGAAGGATCAGCTCCTGATTGGTACGGTCATTATACTTTCAGCTTGTTACCAGGCGGAGATCCAAGGTTCTACGCGACTTCTAACTTAGAGCGTTTAGGGCTGGAAATGATTTGTTACCTGACCGGTAACGTTTATAAGGCATATGCACATATGTCTATGTACAATCAAACGTACGGAAATGGAAGCGCCTTTGAGCAGGACAGAAAATTGGTTGAAATCAAAACCGAAGCAGCTAAGTTGAGAAGGTTTGCAGCTATTGAGAAAAAGATCGGTTTAGAACACAAATCTGCTGATTTCTGGAAACATGGTGAATATCTTGATTTACTCCCAGGCTGGAAGAGAAAACCTGGCGACGTGGATGTTGAATGGTTCAAGAGAACTGATATTCCTCACCGTGCTAATGCAGATGCTGGTGTAGAAATACATCACTAAGTTTCATGTACCTGATTTAATTTTCAGGATATATATGTTGTCGAGCAATGAGGGTAGCAGAGGTCAATTTGCTACCCTCATTGTATTTATTCGGTACTTTTATGTGCGTTGTATCTTTATAAATGAGTTAGGTTTTTAGGGAAATTCAAGATAAACTACATATTGTGCAGAGATAAATACATAATCTGTGTAATCCGTAGTTTCAATCCTTTTTTGCCTGTTTGAAACCTTGTATCTCCAGGCAATTAAGTATTAAGAGAAAATTACTTGTTTTAAAATGAAAGAAGGAGGTTTAAATTATGAGCATCACTACTTCAAAAATAAGAACTCCTGCGTATGAAAAATTATCGGTGGCAGATGGTTTTTCTGCTAAAATGGGGCATTTTGGCCGCTTTGGCGGAAAGTTTGTGCCGGAAACGATTATGCCCTCTCTCGACCAATTGGAACAAGCATATAATGATGCGAAAAACGATCCGACATTCAATACAGAACTGGAATACTATTTGAGAGAGTATGTGGGGCGTCCTTCAACCCTTTATTATGCGGAAAGGCTGACAAAAAAACTTGGCGGCGCTAAAATATATCTCAAAAGGGAGGATTTAAATCATACCGGAGCACATAAAATTAATAATACGATTGGGCAAATATTGCTTGCTTTGAGGATGGGAAAAAAGCGCATTATTGCTGAAACTGGCGCTGGACAGCATGGCGTCGCCACGGCTACTGCTGCTGCAATGTTTGGTGTTCAATGTGATGTATATATGGGCGAAGAAGACATGAGACGTCAGTCGTTGAATGTTTTTAGAATGAAGCTGCTCGGAGCAAAGGTTATTCCCGTCGTCAGTGGTTCGAAAACATTAAAAGATGCTACAAATGAGGCTTTGAGGGACTGGATGGGGTCGGTAAAACACACTCATTACATTATTGGTTCTGTTGTTGGTCCTCATCCTTACCCAACAATGGTAAGAGATTTCCAGTTAGTAATAGGACGAGAAGCAAAAAAGCAGATATTGGAAAAGGAAAACCGGCTGCCGGATTATCTTATTGCCTGTGTTGGTGGCGGTAGTAATTCAATAGGATTGTTTCATCCATTCATTGACGACAAAGAGGTAAAAATGATTGGCGTAGAAGCGGGAGGCACTGGCCCTGGAGTAGGCCAGCATGCATCGACTCTGACAAGCGGGAAAGTAGGTGTGTTGCATGGAAGTGTAAGCTATGTTCTTCAGGACGATGATGGGCAAACATTGCCGGTGCATTCAATTTCTGCCGGTTTGGACTATCCCGGCGTTGGTCCCGAGCACAGCTATTTGAAAGACATCGGAAGGGCTGATTATGTTTCGATAACTGACGAAGAAGCGGTAAGCGCCTTTCAGGAATGTGCCCGATTAGAAGGGATTATTCCAGCCCTTGAGGCCGCACATGCTATTGCGTATACAATGAAACTTGCTCCTGTTTTGAGTAAGGACAAATTGATTATTGTTTGTTTATCCGGTACTGGAGATAAGGATTCCTTTGAAGTGGCAAAAAAACTAGGCTACGTCATCTAGTGGAATACCACATATAAAATAATCGTAAGTAAATAAGGTATTTAATTCGAAGTAAAGCACAGTCTCTATTTGATTTTTAGAGTAGAGAAATCGTTATAGTTTTGTTGAGATGATTCCAATGAACAGGATTGATAAAAAATTTGAAGAATTAAAAAGAAAAAAGGAGCCTGCTTTTATTCCGTTTATTACGGCCGGAGACCCTGACATCGAAACAACAGAGGACTTGATTCTTGCTTTTGAGAAAAAAGGGGCAGATATTATTGAGCTTGGTGTACCATTTTCCGACCCTATTGCAGATGGGCCTGTTATTCAGGCATCATATCACAGGGCATTGGGAAAAGGGGTAAAGGTTGCGCAAATATTCGATATGATTTCGAGGCTTCGCAGTAAAACTCAAATACCTGTAGTCGGAATGATTTCTTATAGTATTGTGTACAAATTTGGAAGTAAAGCTTTTGTTGAAATGGCTTTAAAGGCAGGGTTTGACGGATTGACTATCCCAGACCTTCCCATTGAAGAAAATGAAGAAATATTTGAAATCTCATCCAAAAATGATTTAAAAATTGTTTGTTTTGTGGCCCCAACAACAACGAATCAACGAATGAACCTTATTACTCAAAGAACGCAGGGGTTTTTGTATTATATTTCGGTGGTGGGGATTACCGGAGCAAGGGATATGTTGCCCGATGATATTGTACAAAATATTAATAAACTTAAACAGCTTACTAGTATTCCTATTGTAGTAGGTTTTGGGGTATCCACAGCCAAACAAGCAAGTATGGTCGGAAAGATCGCAGAAGGCGTAATTGTTGGCAGCGCTATTGTAAGAGAAATTGAAAAATATGAACACGAACTTCATGAGAAGCGGATAGAAAATGTTGGTAATTTTGTTGAGGAGTTAGTTATTGGGACAAAGAATTTGCCGAAAACACCTTTGGTAAGCATTGGTTAGTTGAAGTTTTATTTTTAATATCATTTAAAAAAAAGAAAAAACGTAACTATTCAGCGTGTTTGAGCAAAAAACATTATATGTGGTAGAGAATGCTTGTTTTGTATTTTCAGACTATATGTGGTAGTACAACCTGTGGCTAAATTTTATGTTTTTAGTCATTTTATGCCATATATGGTAGTCGCAAAATCACGCTGAATAGTTACAAGAAAGAAAAAACAGGATATATTTTGGATCAGAACAAAGAAAAAGGGTACACTCAATATCAAAAGAAGGTTATTAAGGGATTTTATGAAAATAAAGACCTGCGACTAATACAAAACCTTGGAGAGCTGGTTTCTGATATGTACCTGATAACGGACGAAAAAAAGAAGGATTCCGGCTGGAAGAGAATTAAGAAAATACTTGCCGATTTGAAGGTGCACCCTAACGAAGTGGAATATTTGACTAAAGAGAGAAACCTTGCGGTAATTTCAAAAAAAATAGAAGAAATATTCTAATGGCAAGCAGGAGGCCGGCGTTAGTTAATATGGGCAATTTATGATTTATCAAAATCAACCGCAATGTCGGTTATAAGTGTCTGTGCAGACACTTATAATTGCTACGTTTTTAAGTTCTGCCACTAAAAATCAGTATGTCTGGTTTTCCACAATACAGCTTCAGATTGGAATTAAACTGTGACCCTCTCTTAAAGCGGATGTTCACCCCAAGTCAAAAAACAAAAGTGCCGTAAAAGCCTTATATTTATTGACTTTTACGCCGAACAGCAAGCTTTTTTCTAGTGACTACCCGTATGTTCCGGCTTGGCAATACTTCTGGCAACTTTATCTGTAATGCCTCTAATAATTCATGTGATTGTTGCCGCGGACGCGGGATCT
>NZ_CAADGZ010000092.1:0-13784 GCF_900696675.1 uncultured Candidatus Kuenenia sp.
TGTTTAAAGTAGTACAATAGCGCTACCACAATTGCTAAAAAACGGATATCTGTTATCGCTTTTTGCCAATCTTGGTAGTGGAAAATACTGATTTTCGCATTGCGAAAATCGTTTGCAGGATTTAGGTTCAATTTAAAAGATAGGAATTATTATAAAAACATCAGCTTATTGAGAAATTACGTATACTCAAATGAATTTGGCAGGCAGTCAGGCTTTAACAAACCGTTTGCCTGAAAGTTGTTTTACCAGTTTTTTAATTTCGAGGATCATTAATGTACTTGAAACAATAGATGAGGGTAGTTTGGTGGATTGAATAATCTCATCAATATATATTGGAGCGCTGGATAAAAGGGAAAAAATCTTTTTCTCATGTGAGTTGAGCAATAAATCTCTTGGGTCATTTAAGGCTGCATCTTCGCCGGCAGGGCATAAACTATCTGCAACATGCCCTAATTCCTGGATAATATCGGTAATGTCTTCCGTTAGTTTTGCGCCTTCTTTGATCAATTTGTTTGTGCCCTGGCTGTAGAGACTATCAACGTTTCCCGGCAATGCAAAGACCTCCTTTCCTTGTTCCAATGCCCATTGAGCAGTGATGAGGGAGCCGCTTTTCAGCGTTGACTCGATAACCAGTACGCCAAGCGATAAACCGCTGATAATTCTGTTGCGCGGCGGGAAATTCCGATAGTCAGGAGGCGTGTTTATCGGGAATTCCGAGATGAGTGCGCCATGCTGTATTATGTTTTCTGATAATACGGTGTTTTCTTTGGGATAGACTGTCCCTAATCCGCAGCCAAGAACGGCTATCGTTCTTCCATTTGAGCTGATCGCTCCCTTGTGGGCTGCTGTGTCTATTCCGCGTGCCATCCCGCTTATTATGCAGAAACCTTTTTGCGCCAGTTGGCGGGCAAACCGTTCTGCCTGTGACAGCCCGTAATAGGTGCAGCGTCTCGATCCAACAATCGCAAGGGCTATAAGATCCGTTTCCAGCAAATTGCCTTTTACGTAAAGGACTAGAGGGGGATCGTAAAGATTCTTCAGGTGTTGCGGATAATCGGCGCTTGTATAGGGGATAATTTTTATATTGTTTTTTTCTGCTAAATCAATTTCCTGGTGTATATCAACGCGTTGCGATTCTTCCAGTATTGCGTTTGCTATTTTCCCGCCTATGCCGGGTAACTTTTCCAATTCGGGTTTCACCGCCTGAAATACCCCGGCGATAGAACCAAATCTTTCGACAAGTGTCTGGTATGTCCTCGCCCCGATGCCCTTTGTCATATGAAGGCGCAGAATGGCTTCAAATTCAGTCAAGTTGCTTATCCTTTATAAAGAAAGGGAATGATAAGGTTTTTAAAAGAAACATACTCCATCGAAAAACCAAAATACCCGGCACGCATTGCGGGTGATGTTTTTTCGAGTCCATGGTTAGAAGGCTAAAAGGGGTTTATCTAATACGCGGTAGAGCATTTCATCATTTACTTTATCAGAGATAATAACCTCGCCGATTTTTGTAGGGAGCACAAAACGGAGTCTTCCGGAGACCGTTTTCTTGTCAGTGTACAGCGCCTTTATAATATCCTCTGATTTCAGTCCGGTTTGAATGGATAAGCCCAGGTTTTTCATTATGGATAGCTGCCGGTCGAAAACGGAGGTATCCGCGATGCCAAGTTCAATTGCTATTTTTGTGGCATAAAGCATGCCTATGGCAACGGCTTCTCCGTGACGATATTGTTTGTAATGGGTAACCGTTTCTATGGCATGGCCTATGGTGTGTCCATAATTTAAAATGGCACGAAGATCTTTCTCCTTTTCGTCCTGTTCTACAACATTGGCCTTTATCTGGCACGAAGTGGCAATAATTTTAAGCAATGCTTCGTATTGTAATTGAAGAATAGCATCCATTGATTTTTCCAGAAACGCAAATAATTCCGCATCCCGGATAACGCCGTATTTAATAACCTCAGCGATTCCGGCAACCATTTCTTTCGACGGGAGGGAAGAAAGCGTGTTTGTGTCTATGAATACTGCCTTTGGCTGATAAAAACACCCGATCATGTTTTTCCCTTTCGGGTGATTGACGGCTACCTTTCCGCCGATGCTGCTATCAACTTGCGCAAGCAGCGAGGTGGGAATTTGTATATAAGGAATGCCGCGCATAAAGGTTGCTGCAATAAAACCGCTTAAATCCCCGACAACGCCTCCTCCAAGGGCTACGAGGAGGGATTTTCTGTCAAGTTTATGGGCAAAGCAGTTGTCGTAAAGCAATAATGCATTTTCGATATTTTTTTGTTCTTCTCCCGGCGGTAAGGAAAGTAATTTTACATCAAAATTGTTCTGTCGGAAACTTTCTGCAACCACGTCTCCATAGATTTTTTCTATGTTTTCGTCGGTTATTAAGAGCGTTTTGCATGGTTCTTTGTCTTTTGCGACAATCTCCCCTACTTTCGCAAGGATATCTTTTCCTATGTAAATATTGTAACTATCTGCGGAAAGATTTACATGAATAGTCTTCATACATTTTTGTCCATTTTTTAAGGTTTGTGTCGGTAAGAGGATAGATCACCATTTTGCCCTGGGTATGCAGGTATTTGTGCAGCACTTAAAGCCTTTTCATTTGTTTCTTATATGTCCCCTGGATTTTTAAAAAAAACGAGACTGTCGCCAATTCTCAAGTCCCCTATCCCTTGAAGAAACTGCTATTAATTTTTAACCCGGTAAATATACAACAAAACCAAAACACCACCACAGCAAGAGATTCCATTATAAACAATATAATCTCGGCATATTCCCAAGCTTTTAATATAATCTGGAACTACATAGCATATGGCATAAGTAAATCTGTAGATTTTCAGAGAGTGGAAAATGAAGCTCGCACAATGGTCCAATCCATAAAAGATAAAACAGAGGAAATTACGCAAAAATTAATGAATAGTCAAATACATTACTTTATTTTGTCAAAAACCATTGAAACCGTTCATAAAGTAATATGTTTTGTATGCCTTCACATTCGGCGCCATATTTAATTTTGTATGGTAATTAATCAAAAATCTTTCAAAACATAAATCCTTTTAAATAGCGGCAATTAAGATGGTTTTGCATATTATTTTAACAAAGTAATGTTTATAGAATACTTATTGCAAAAAATGAGTTCGAAGAGTAAGGTAATAACATATGGTGTATTGACCTTTAAAGACAAGGGAAAAATTGCTTATCTGCTTTACTCCTGTGATATTAATGACTTCTTGAATTCAACTGATATTGCTTAAGATTTCCCTCATGGAACAAGAAAAGTCATTAATTCCTGTCAGATTATGAAGATTTTTGTGTAATTTTCGAAACCTAACATAGCGCCAAATTATAATTTTTTGTAACATGAGTAAGACAGATAAGCAATAGAGATAATTATGGAAGGTATCATAGCAGCTATTCATGGCGATGTTGTAGAAATTGAGTTCAGCGGGGGACTCCCCAATATCTACGATTCCCTCGTTGTAAAGAAAACGGATGGGTCACATATCATCCTTGAGGTACATGACCACATAAGCAGCACAATGGTAAAAGCTATTGCGCTTGGATTCACACAGGGCCTGAAAAGGGGCATGGCAGTTGTCCCTTCAGGCAGTTCGCTCAAAATCCCGGTAAGTAAGAGTTGTCTGGGAAGGGCGTTTAACATCTTTGGTGAGCCGATAGATGGGAAACCCCCGGTTGAAGACCATACCTTGATACCCATTCATAAACCACCTCCAGGTTTACAAGAACAGATACCTGCTTCAGGTATACTGGAGACTGGTATAAAAATAATAGACCTACTTTCGCCTTTTCCCAAAGGAGGCAAAATTGGTCTTTTTGGCGGTGCGGGAGTTGGGAAAACCGTGTTGCTTATGGAATTCATTTACAAGGTGGTGAAGGTTTATTCAGGGATATCCATATTTTGCGGTGTTGGAGAAAGAATGAGGGAAGGGCATGAACTCTGGAGAGAAATGGAAAGGCAGGATATCTTAAGCAACGCAATACTCGTATTCGGCCAGATGTGTGAATCCCCTGGGATTCGGTTTCGGGTGCCGTTAACGGCAATTACCCTGGCGGAATTCTTCAGGGATGAATTGGGAAGTGATATCCTTTTCTTAATGGATAATGTCTATCGTTTTATTCAGGCAGGCAACGAGGTCTCCGTCCTTTTGGGAAGGCTTTCCTCACGGGTAGGTTACCAGCCGACACTCCTTTCAGAGCTTGCCGAAGTGGAGGAAAGGATTGTGTCAACTCAAAGGGGTTCTATTACTTCTGTACAGGCGATATACGTGCCGGCTGATGATATAACAGACCCCGCCGTTGCGAACGTATTCCCCCATCTTGATACGACAGTTGTTCTTTCCCGTGAAATAGCATCAAAAGGGCTTTATCCTGCCATTGATCCACTCCTTTCTACCTCAAAATTACTTAGCCCTGAAGATGTTGGAGAGAGACATTATCAAATCTCAAGGTCTGTAACGGAGCACCTTTCCCGGTATAAGGAACTCCTTGATATTATTGCTATGCTGGGCATAGAAGAGCTTTCTCCGTCTGACAGGCTCATTGTTAAGCGGGCAAGGAAACTCGAGATGTTCCTCACACAGCCATTTTTCCTTACAAAGGAATTTACTGGCAGAGAGGGGAAGCATGTGCCTGTCGGTAAGACCCTTGACGGTTGCGAAACAATACTATCGGGGAAAATGGACGATGTCCCTGAAAATGCATTTTTTATGATCGGAGACATTGAGGAGATACGGTGAGCAATTCGTCTTTTAAATTAAATATTGTAACTCCCACAAAGATCATGGAAAAAAACATAACCTATATCAGGTTGAAAGATGAGACAGGCTTTTTTGGTATTTTAAAGGGTCACACGAATTTCTTAACCGTCACAGTACCCTCTCTTTGCTATTATACAGATGTTAATGGCAAGGAAGTTTTTCTTGCAGTTGATGAAGGAATAGTAAGCGTAAGGGAAGGAATCGTGACCATCACGTCCAGGGAGGTATTCGAAAATGACAATGCTGAAGAACTTGCAGAAATCATTGAAACCAACCTTGCTAAAAGAGACAAATCTGAGATGGCTTTTCGTGAGATGTTTGAGGGGATCGAAAGGTCATTTATGGAAAAGACTATAAAATTGGTAAAAGGAAGCCTTTGATGGAAGATAAAAAATTTTCAATGGATATAGAGAGATCTGCGAAAGAACTACTGAGTGCCCGAAAGGAGAAATCAAACTTCTGGCGCTATGCCAATGTTCTTGGCGTTGGTGGATGGACTTTCGTTATCCCGGTAGTTGGAGGGGCTTATCTGGGAAGGTATCTGGACAAAAAAATACACGGGGAAGGCATTTCGTGGACAATAACACTTCTTATGATTGGCATAGCCGTTGGTGTTTATAATGTCTGGTATTTGTTCGTTAGGAAACATCGGCAATGAAGGTATTTAATGTTTTTCCGGAAACAATTTTTTCAATTGGTCGTGTTCAGGTTACAGACACAGTTACTACCACATGGTTTGTCATGGCGGCTATAATAACAATCTGCTATCTTTCTACAAGGAAACTCTCCATAAAGCCATCCTTTTTCCAGGAGGTGTTAGAGGCTATCTTTGAGTTCATGGAAAAAACGATAAAAGATGTCCTGCCATTGAATCCGTGGCTGGTTGTTCCTATATTGGGTACCATTTGGATACTTATTGGTTTCTCCAATATGGCCGGTCTGATACCAGGATTGAAGACGCCTACCGCAGACCTCAATACAACCCTTGCGTTTGCGTTAATATCTTTTTCCATGACTCACGTTATTGGTATTGCAACACAAGGGTTTAAAGGATATCTTTTACACTATAAAGAACCAACATGGATATTGCTCCCGTTCCACCTTATAGCAGAGGTTACAAGAACGGTTGCGCTTGCCGTAAGGCTTTTTGGGAATATGTTAAGCGGCGATATGATTGCCATAATACTTCTCGGTATCGTTGGGTTGCTGGTACCGATTCCGTTTAGCCTGCTCCACATAATTATTGGTATTATACAGGCATATATATTTGGTGTTTTAACGCTTGTATTTATAGCCGGTGGCATTAAAACAAAATCTTAATAGGAGGCTTATATGGACGCCAAAACCGTAGTTATTTCTGTTTCGATACTGGCAGCGGCCTTTGTAATGGCTATCGGTGGTTACGGGCCGGCAAAAGCGCTTGGAAATGCCCTTACCGAGGCCCTTGACGCCACAGCAAGACAGCCTGAGGCGTCCGACAAAATTATGAGGGTGCTTTTTGTCGGAATGGCGCTGATTGAATCCATTGCCATATACGCATTTGTTATCGCTTTGATTGTCCTTTTTGCAAATCCTCTTATCGGGTATATTTTAAAATGAAATTCAATATCTGGACACTTTTATTTCAGATAATAAACTTTGTTGTTTTGCTCTATATCCTTAGAAGGATACTGTACAAGCCCATACGTGAAATTATTGAAAAACGAAGAGGGCTTATAGCAAAAACGGTAGAGGATGCCGAAAAGACAAAGAAAGAGGCGCTGGAACTTAAGGAAAAAAACCAGAAAGAATTGAACAAGGTAAAGGAACTTCAAAACCAAATGCTCGAACAGACGAGGGAAGAAGCCCTTAAAGACAGGAGTAAGTTACTCGATGAGGCAAATAAAGAGGCTGCCAAAATAAACGAAAAAGAAAAGGCTTTGATTGATGCAGAAAAAATAAGGATAGAATTAGAACTGAAAAATAAGACCCTTGAGATGGTCTCTGTTTTCGCTTCAAATCTTTTAAAAGACATTTCAGACGAAGAGCTTCATAGGTCTATATTTAGAAAGCTCTTGAAGGAGAACGGGAAAATTGTTTCTGATATTTCCAAAATAAAAGGAAAAGAGGAGATATTAAATATAGAACTCTTTACCGCATACCCATTACCTCTGGATGATGTAAAAACATTTAAAGAAACACTTGAATCACAGCTTGCAAAAAAAGTAAAAATGAATACGACCATTGATGAGACTCTTATCGCAGGAGTAAGGATAAAGGTCTACGATATGATTTACGATTCCTCACTGGCAGGCCAGGTAAATGCACTTGCTTCACAGCTCAGAGAAACCAGGTAAATGGAAAAAGAACTAACGGCTTTTTTTGAAAAAATAAGAGAAAAAGCCAAAACCAGCAGATTCTCTATTGGGTTCACTGAAGAGGGAAAGGTACTATCTGTAGGGGATGGTATTGTACATATTGCCGGTTTGAGAGATGCAAAACTCTACGAACTTATACTGTTTGAAAGTGGCGATGAGGGGATATCATTTGATCTGGGTATTGATAGTATAGCAGTAGTGTTGCTTACCGGGCGCAATGGAATACGGGCCGGTGATACGGCGTACAAAACTGATAGGATTGCCTCGGTAAATGCAACTGAAGGGCTTCTGGGAAGGGTGCTGGGCGCCCTTGGAAATCCCATTGATAATGGGCCGGAATTGAAAGAATGTCTGTCCTGTCCGGTAGAACGGGATGCCCCTTCTTTGCTGCAAAGAGACTTTATTACCGAACCTCTTTATACGGGTATTAAAGTTATTGACTCTATGCTTGCCATAGGTAAGGGACAACGAGAATTGATTATCGGAGATCCCTCAACAGGGAAGTCATCCATTGCTATTGATACCGTCATCAATCAAAAAAACTCCCGTGTAATTTCTATTTATGTAGTCATTGGACAGAAAAAGTCTCACGTATTAAAAATCATTGAAGAAATAAAAAAATACGGTGATTTCTCGAGGACTATATTCGTAATTGCCGATGCTTCAAACTCTCTGGGTCTCCAATTTATTGCACCTTACAGCGCCACCGCCATAGCCGAGTATTTCCTCTACAAGGGTAAAGACGTCTTAATCGTTTACGACGATCTTACGAAACATGCCGATGCGTATCGCTCGTTAAGCCTTTTATTAAAGAGACCTCCTGGTAGAGAGGCATATCCTGGAGATATATTTTTTATACACTCAAGACTCCTCGAAAGGTCTGCAAAACTGAATCAAAAGAACGGTGGAGGTTCCATCACCGCCCTTCCAATAGTGGAAACCCAGCAAGGCAGGATATCGTCATATATCCCCACAAATCTTATCTCGATAACAGACGGGCAGATATATTTAGATACATTACTGTTTAACAAAGGCATTCGACCGGCGGTGGACGTCGGCAAATCGGTATCAAGAATAGGGGGGAAGGCCCAGGTAGAAGCGATGAAAGCCGTAGCCGACAGGCTGAAAATAGACTATTCAAGATTCATTGAAGTGGAGGTGTTTACGAAATTCGGGGCGCATTTAGAGGAAGAAACCGCAAAACTCATCAGACGCGGAGAACGGTTAAGGGAAATCCTTAAACAGCCGCAGTTCCATCCATTCACCCTTGAACATGAAGTATTAAGCTTCATCATTATAGAATCTGGAATACTTGATAATGTAACAATTCCATCGGTAAGAAAAGTGTGTGATGAAATAATTAAAAAGATTACGCCTGCATTCCCGGAAATTATAAATCGTATTATTCAGGATGGATTGCTCGGGAAAACAGACTTAGGAACATTAAAAGATTTTATCGCAAAGGAAAAGGTATAAATATGCTTTCTTCATTAGATATCGAAAAAAAGATACGGGCATCATATATCATTGGAGACATAGTCGGTGTTATGAAAGCATATGCCGGAGTCACAATGAGGAGAACAGAGGATCTTGTTCAGAATATAAGGGCATATGAAAAAAATATGCTTTTGGCAATGGCCGATATCATAACGCATTATCCTGGAATTTCATTGAAGGAACAAAGTAAAGGGAAAAAAATTCTCGTGGTCTTCGGTTCCTCGCAGGGGTTATGTGGCTCCTTTAATGAAAAAATGGTTGATGTCGTTTCTTCTGTAATTACCGGCAATGATATCCTGTTTGTTATAGGGAAGAGATTAAAATCGTCTTTTGAATTAAAACATGTACCTTATGAAGATTACAGCGATTCCGTAGCGAGCATTAACGGTATACGGCCAGCTTTAAAAGAGACTGTTTCGAAAATAATGAATATTTACAAAAAGGAGGAATACTATAAGCTTACCTTTGTCTTTACCTATATTTTTGAAAAAAAGGCTGAAATTTCTGTGGAACAAATCCTCCCTCCTGATATTAATAAAGTAAACGCTTTAAGCCCAACCAGAATTCCACCGTTTACCTACCTTAAACCAAAGATTATTTTTAATAAAATCTTAGAAGAATTCTTATTTATCAGTCTTTACCGATGTTATATGGAGTCGCTCAGAAGCGAGAACTGGTATCGGCTGAGAAGCATGGACGGCGCATCAGAAACTTTAAAAAGACAGATCTCGAACCTTAATTCTGTTCAGATGTACACCAGACAGGAAGAAATTACGGAAGAGATGCTTGAGATACTGGGAAGCGGGATGTTCTATAAGTGATACGAAGAGAGTCTGTTGTAAAAACCATTTTATTTTTTGAAATAAATATTTATTCTGCTTTCTATCTGGTACATCGTTTCGTTAAAATGCGTACGTAAAAAAATGTCATTGCGATGAGTGGAGCGACTAAGCAATCTCTTGTTCCAAAAGGACTTAAGATTGCTTAGCTGTTGCTCACAATGACGGTATCAATGTAGATTTTTAATGAAACGCTATACTAGCCAAGGAGGAACTATGAACCACCCTGATAGACCAATTGCTGCTGAACCCGCTTATCATAATCAAATATTTCTAGACAGCGACGACGGAAGGCCTCTTCGCATCCTGGCCGAGTACCTTGAACCTCTTTACCGGCTTCGGCGGGAAGGGATTCAGGACACAATTGTTTTTTTCGGATCTGCAAGAATGAAGGAAGACGGGGCGCTCGGACAGTACTACAAAGATGCTCGCCTGTTGGCGCAGCTTCTGACCGAATGGTCATGCGGCCTTTCCGGTTCAAGGCGATTTGTGATATGTACCGGTGGAGGCGGCGGCATTATGGAAGCGGCAAATCGAGGCGCTGTGGATGCAGGTGGTAGCACTATCGGACTCAACATAGGTCTGCCTCACGAACAGCGCCCGAACCCTTACGTCACCCCATCGCTCTTATTTGAGTTTCACTACTTTTTCATGCGCAAACTATGGTTTACGCATTTGGCACGGGCACTCATTGTGTTTCCAGGGGGGTTCGGGACGCTGGATGAGTTTATGGAGATGCTAACACTGGCTCAGACGCAAAAGCTTGACCGGAACATTCTCATTTTTCTCTACGGCTCGGAGTATTGGAAAGAAGTGATCAATTTCGATTCGCTCGTGAAGCATGGGATGATCGACAGGAAAGACTTAAATCTTATTCATCACGTAGACGATGTTCAAACAGCATTTGAACTGCTCAAAAATCGCCTGCCGAAAGAAAAAGAAGCGGTTTGCCCCGCGATCGCTAAGGCGAAGTTTTCAAAATGTCGAATTAAGGAGGATGCACGATGATAGAACTGGAATTTATAGGCGCAGCGAAGACCGTCACCGGATCTAAACATTTGATCCGCACATCACGCGCATCTGTATTGCTGGACTGCGGTTTGTTCCAAGGTCATCGCAAGGAGGCCGACGAGAAAAACCGAAATTTCTCTATAGATGGTAAACAGCTCGATGCCATCGTATTATCCCATGCCCATATCGACCATTCGGGCGCTCTGCCATGCATTTTCAAAAATGGCTATCGAGGCCCTATCTACGCTACTCCAGCCACTCGGGATCTTTGCTCGCCCATGTTGATGGATACAGCATGGATCATGAAGGGTGATGCCGAACACATTCAAAAACTCATATCACGCGGCGCTAAGCATCTCGATCCCGTCGAACCTCTTTATGGCGAAAGAGATGTGGCCGGCACGCTGTCGCAGTTTATAGGAATTCCCTACCATAGAAAACAGACCATTGCCCCAGGCATTTCATTGTCATTTTTCGATGCAGGCCATGTATTGGGAAGCGCTATATCCGTTATCGATGTCGAAGACGATGGTCAGAAAGTGCGTCTCGCTTTTACGGGTGACTTAGGCCGCAAGCATCTTCCCATTTTGCGGGACCCGGAAATTCCAGATGGGATTTCATGTCTCCTGACGGAAAGCACCTATGGAGACCGACTTCACGCTCCTATTGAATTGACGATTGAGGCACTGGCTGAAGTGATTAATCGCACCGGTAAAAAGGGCGGGAAAATTGTCATTCCATCCTTTGCTCTGGAACGTGCCCAGGAGATCATCTATGCACTCAAGAAACTCCATGACCAAAAGCGGATTCCTTCAATTCCGGTATACATTGATTCTCCTCTCACCGTGAAACTGACGGACGTCTTCAAACTGCACCCGGAGTGTTACGACACGGAGGCCTTCGCTCTACTTCATAGTGAGAATTCGCCCTTTGAATTTCCAGGTCTAAAGTATATTTCAAGTGTCGAAGACTCAAAGAAAATCTCTTCGTCTACCGAGCCCTCCATTGTAATTTCAGCAAGCGGTATGTGCGAAGGTGGCAGAATCCTGCATCATCTTGCTGCCACGATCGGGGACGCCAGGAACACCGTTATTATCGTTGGATATCAGGCAGAACACACCTTAGGGAGAAGATTGGTGGAAAAGCGGCCTGAAGTTAAAATTTATGGAGTCATGCGCCGCCTCGAAGCCGAAGTGGTTGTTCTGAACGGTTTTTCCGGCCACGCAGATCAGAATGGATTGCTTCGCTTCGCTGATGCCCTCCGAAGTAAAGGGCATCTGGAGAAGGTCATTCTTGTGCATGGAGAACCAAAATCTCAGGAGACTTTGAAAACGAAACTTAGTGACCATGGTTTCCAATCCGTTGATATCCCAGGGCCTGGAGACGTAATAAAACTATGATTATTGATTCGCAGATGCCCACTGAAGATACAAAGCACTTTAAAGTAGAAGAACAATGCATTATGAAGTCGGAAGAAAAATATCTCCTCGCTGTGAATGGTGGCTCTTCCAGCATCAAGTTATTCATAAGTACCGCAATATAATAAGTTACACATATAATATCCATGTAACAGAGAGGGACGGAGTCCAGGCACTGTTTTTCTTTTTACCAAAACGAGTGATATTGACATAGCTTACGGCGACAAGGAGTGTAAGGGACATTATCTTATAGAAGAAGAGATTCGGAAGCTTCCGATCATCGTATCGGCGTGAAGAATATTGTCTTTGATGTAGAGAGTAAGATGTCATCCTGATTTTTAATAAATATTGCATGCTTGTCCGCTTGTCAGCCTGTTTTGACCTTTGACCGCTCACTGCCAACTGTCTATTATCTAATCAACCATTTAACGTCTTAACGACTCAACCGTTCTAATGCAGACCTCTGACCTCTGACCTTTGCCAGTTTTCCGCCTTACTTTTTATAAATGGGGAATGTGCTATATGCCTATTAAATATGATATAGAAATACCAGAAAGAGTGATAAAAGCGCTTGGTTTGCGTGAAAGTGAAGTAAGTGAAACGCTAAAAAAAGAACTTTCAGTTTATTTTTTTTGAAAAAAAACTTTTAAGCTTTGGTCAGGCAAGACAATTTCCAGGGTTATCAGTATGGGACTTTCTGGAATTTTTAAGAGAAAGGAAAATCCCTTTGCATTATGATTTGGCTGAGTATGAGGAAGATTTAGAAACAATCAGGGAATTATCATAATGCCTGTTGTTATCTCCAAAGGCTGTGTATAAGGAAGTTGTTGTAGAAGGAAGAGGAAAACAGGGAGCAAATGTAATAGCGGAGGCATGTAAAGAATGGTACACTTTACCCTTATAAAGAAATAGAAGAACTTTCATAGGGCAAGATGCATCAACATACTATGAAACATTTATTTTCTAAACAAAAGGGTCGTTCCTGAATATTATTCATAAGATTCGACAAAAGGTTGTAAAGCAAGAATACGAGTTTACTATCCCCCATTTTTTTGAGGAAATGGGGAATGACAACCTTATCTTTGCAGATATCGAAATGGCAATTGCTAATGGTAAAATAAGACGTAAATTTACTAGAGACCCAAGAGGCACACGTTATGAAATTGTCTGTCCTGCAAAGGATGGGAGAGAAATAGCAGTTATCTGCAGGATTAAAAGCACAGGAAAGTTGTTATTGATTACAACGTACGCACTTTAGAGGTGATAACATGAAGATAAAGAATAGGAAAAAGGAATATGATTATGGAGAATGTGAAATTTGCAATACATCTATGGAAGAAAAATATATAAAACAAGATTTCTGGATTCGAGGTGAACTTATTGTTGTGGAAGATGTGCCGGCAGGTGTATGTCCCCAATGCGGTGAAAAAGTAGTAAAAGCGGATGTAGGACGACGGATAACAAGATTATTAGAAAATACTGAACGGATTGCAAAAGCCCCCAAAATTTCCGTTCCTACTATTAAATTTGATAAAGAAAAAACAGAGGTTTAGTTCTATTAGATTGCATAAGATAAAAGGAAGCTGTTTTTTATGAAAAGCACAATTAAAAAATCAAAAATACATCCTTTGGGAGCGACCACAAATAACATGGTATTGTATAGTACCAATAGTATCGTTGTAGTGTCTTTGTACTACTATCCATCAACTTCTTGTTTTTTATGCTCGTTTTTCAAAATGCATAACCGTAAGGCATTGATTAGATGAGGATTACGTAAAGTTTGGAGCATTGGGTTTTTTGTCATTTGAATTTGTTTCGTATTTCGATATTCGTATTTTGAATTTGGTTGCGGCCAAAGGCCGCGCCAAGTAT
>NZ_CAADGZ010000093.1:0-13679 GCF_900696675.1 uncultured Candidatus Kuenenia sp.
GTTATCATTACAGGAAGTTCTTAAGTGCTGGAATGACATTGCTTGTTCTTTAGCAGAAAATACAAGAATCCGAAAAACACAGATATCAAAATACTTCGAGCATACCTAAAACAAGTTAGCGCTTATGACCCCTTGCCCACCCCCACTGGTAGGGGATTTAAAGATTTAATGAAGCATGAAAGTAGATTTTCAAATATCATCGGCAAATCATGGTTTCATTCTTTCTTCCATGCGAAGCTGGAGCTTCTCAAACAATTACGTTCCCAAGCCCGGAGCTTGGGAACAAGCGTTTTTACCTTTTCAAAAAGCTAAAGTGTTACAATATTTTTCTTGTTGCGTAACATGAGTCGCCCGAAGATAAAGCAAAGATCTTACGTGCTTATTTTATTAAATAAACAGTAACCTTTATCTTTTTATTTACTCCCTTTGCCTTAAAATTGATGTCTGCTTTGCCTTTCCCCTTTTTAGCCTTAATGGTAAATATCACCTGTCCGTTAGCGTCTGTTTTTTGTCCGGATGGAGTAATCTTTATTTTCTCCGGATTATTTTTAGAAACCTTTGTTTTTACCTTCACGTCCTCGGCAACGCAGCCATCTTCGCCGGTTACCGTTACTATTATTTCCGCACTCTCATTTTTCACAATTTCCAACTCTTCCGGATGTGCGGCAATTGATGCGGCTATACAGGTAACCGGAGCAGGTGTTGTCGTTGGCGACGGCATTGGAGCAGTTGCCGTTGGTGACGGTGTTACCGCCGCCACAAAAGCGGTAGCTGTTACCACCCTTGGATAACCGGTGGTATTAATTTCATCGAAATAGGTAATCGTTAATGTCTCCCCTGCGGCTGCCTGAATACGTTCATATTCCAATGTGCCTCCGCTGTCTACCACCTGAATTGTTCCCACAAACGCACCTGTATCGGCGCCCGTTTCAACCATCCTCACCCTTGTAGTATTAAATGGGGACGTTTCAATAAATACATCGTTTGGCAGCACCTCTGCTTCTGTATGGTTCGTATTTCGCTCCGCATCTGCCAGCATCATTTTGGCATAGTCTCCTATAGAATAGGAGTCGGCATCAAACGAAAGTGTTGCATCAAAACTGCCGAATGTTAGTTCCCTTGAGATTGTTGCCTCTGTCAGTGCTTTGCCGGTGTATTCCACAGTGGCAGTACCGCCCTGCACTGTTTTTATAACGCCAATATTTGATCTGACATTTGAACTGGCGCCGCCGGTGGTGGCTGTTCCCGTCCTTATAGTTGCAAGGAAAGTGCCGCTGTCAGCGCCGTCCTCATTCAGGTCAAGCAGCAGGTCTTTTCCGGAATAATAGTTTACGCCAAATACCTTAATGGCGGTGGTAAGCACCTCTTCCGATGCGGAATCGGCGTTTCTGCCGAGATCCGTTACGGTGACAACTACGGTATCGCCAAAAAGATATGCCATATCCTTGCTCAGTGACATACTGACTGTGTAACCAGGCGTTGGCGCAGGAGAAGGCGTGGGCGTTTCTGCTGGTATTGTCGGAGTGGGCGTCTCCGTTGCCGGTGGAGTAGGCGACGTAACAAATATTGGCGTAGGAGTAAACTTCAGTTCAGGCGACGGCGTGGGGCTGGGCTTTGACGTTGGCGTTTGAGGCGGCGCTGATTCGGTGGTAAAACTCCAGCTATAGTTTGAATTCAGGCTGGTTCCGGCATAGTTTGCAGCACGAACGCCAGCGGTGATTGTTGCAGTATATGCGGTGCTGTATGCCAGATTTACCAATGGGGTAAATGTAGCGGCCGCTCCGTTTGCGGTTACCAACCCGGTGACTTTATTAACTCCATCGCTGAGTATAAACGTATCATTCGTAAGGGTAGAACCGTTGATATACATTGAAAAGGTTGCAGATATTGCCGTGTCTATCGCCACACTTGCTGCCCCATTGAGCGGTTTTGTCGAATTTATGGTAAGGGTTACGACCGGAGGCGGTGAAGGGGGTTCCGGCGCAGAAACGGTGGTAAAATTCCAGGTATAAGAAGAAGCCATCGCATTCCCAGCCAAATCCTTCACCCCGGTGGTAATCGTTGCCGTATAGGCAGTGGAATAGGATAGATTATTCAGTGGTGTAAATACGGCCGTCGTGCCATCGCAGGTTACTGCTCCGCTAATGCTGCCGCTACTATCGCTTAACGTAAATGAGGTTGTGGTGATGGTAGATACATTCATTGTTTCGCTGAATGTAGCAGTGGTAGCATTATTTATTGCCACGCCGGATGCACCATTGGAGGGATTCGTGGAATTCACTGTGGGCGGTGTTGTATCCGTTACTGTTCCGGTGGTAAAGCTCCATGTATATGCAGACGACATCGCATTTCCTGCCAAATCTTCCACTCCCGCTGTAAGCGCAGCCGTATAGGTGGTATTGGATGAGAGATTTGCCAGTGGAGTAAATGTGGCGATGCTCCCATGATAAGACACCGCTCCGCCAATGGTGCTGCTGCCATTGACCACTGTAAACGTGGCTATGGTAAGGGAAGAAGCGCTCATAGTCTCACCGAATACGGCAGTAATAGCGCCGTTAAGGACGACATCCGTGTCCCCGTTGGCAGGAACTGTGGAACTGACCACAGGCGCGGTGGTATCAGCCGATGCGCCGGTTGTAAAACTCCACGTGTAGTCAGATGCCATCCCATTGCCTGCCAAATCTTTCGCTCCTGTGGTAATCGTTGCTGTATAAGTTGTATTAAGCGCCAGATTTGTCAGCGGAGTAAATGTGGCGGTAGCGCCTGCACTGGTTACCGTGCCGTCAATATTACCAACGCCATCACTCAGGATAAACGTAGCCTCAGTAATGGTAGAAGCGCTCACTACCTCGCTGAACGTGGCTGCGATTGCGCCATTGTAAGCAACCCCTGTAGCGCCACTGGCCGGGCTTGTAGCGCTGACCACGGGCGCCGTGTCGTCCGTGGATGTCCCTGTGGTAAAACTCCACATATACGCAGACGCCATATTGTTTCCAGTATGATCTTTTACCTCAGTTGTTATGACGGCAGTGTAAGCAGTATCGGAGTCAAGGATACCTGACGGTATAAATTCAGCGGTTCTGTCATTGTAGGACACCGTTCCACTGATATTGCCGCCGATGTCGTCGCTTACAGTGAATGCTGCCGTTGTAATCGTAGAATTGTCCATAGCCTCGCTGAACACGGCGGCGATGGCTCTGTTGACGGAAACATCATTGTCGCCATACGCCGGGCTTGTGAAGCTGACCCCAGCCGTTACCGTCACCGTTCCGGAATTTACTGCAGTAAGACTCCCAGACGTCGCCTTTATTTCAGCAGTACCTGCAAAATGTCCGGTAAAAACCGCACTCTTACCGTCGCCGGATGAGGCAATATCACCGGAAATCACACCACCAGTGATGTTCTCAAGCGACCACGTATCTGCCGCAACATTAGCTACAAAATTATCCGAGGCATCCCGGGAAATGGCATATGCGGTAATCAGGTTGCCCGGTGTTATACCCTGCGCAGGAACAATTTCCCCGCTTCCATCCGGTTCCGTCTCTACCCCCACCTTTGTGGCTGCTCCTGCCAGTATGGTAAAGTCATCGCTTACGTCGGAAGCCAACTCGCTACTTGAAGCCGTCAGGTTCTTTGTGCCAGCCAGGTTGATACTCAGGTCATTAAATGTTGCAAGACCACTGGCCTGCGTTGTTTCCACCGTTGTCCCGCTAAGCACACCCGTTCCGGAAGACAATGTCATTGTAATTGAAACACTACCGGTAGATACATTATTTCCATAGATGTCCTGTAGCTGTACCGTCACCGATGGACTGATCGTATTTCCCGCCGTAGTATCCGAAGGTTGCTGGCTAAAACCCACCTTCGCCACCGCTCCCGCCGATATGGTAAACGCATTGCTGACGGCTGAATTTAATCCGTCACTTGATGCCGTAAGGTTTTTTGTACCCGCAATGTTGATGTTCAAATCATTAAACGTTGCGAGGCCGCTTGCATTTGTCGTTTGTAGTATTGTTCCGTTAAGTTCCCCGGTCCCGGAAGACAATGAAATCGTAATATCAACCCCGGCGGCAGCTACATTATTACCATTGACATCCTGCAACTGTACCGTTACTGCCGGGCTGATCGTAGCCCCTGCCGTGGCATCAGAAGGTTGCTGAACAAAGACCACCTTTTTTGCCGGTCCTGCTATAGTTGTAATGCTACCGCTCGTGCCCGTTAAGTTGTCAGCATCAGTTCCCGTCACGGTGTGAACAGTTCCTGCTGTCGTACTGGTGGTAAAGGTTACCGTTGCAAGGCCGTTGACGTCTGTTATGCTCGTGCCGGATGAAAAGGATCCGCCATTGGTGCTGCTCCAGGTGACTACTTTACCATCTGCACTTACTGCATTATCATTGGCATCCGCAAGTTGCGCTGTAATTGCTACGCTGCCTCCCGCTGCCGGGCTGTTGTCGTCTGAACTTACGATGTACTTGCTTGCAAAAGGTCCGGCAGTCCATTGTGAAAATGCATCTACACCGGTAAGCGATAGCGTGTTGGCGTCCGTATCTCTTGAGGGAACATACCGGCTGGGCCAGGTCGTTCCCCCATCCGTGGATTTTGCATAAATCAAATTTGCTTCGTTTATTCCGTTCAACTCGTTATCTGCATATTTTGATACGAGGGTAGCATCCAGGCCGGCGTTTGTCGTTGGGGTAATAACAAATATTCTGTTTATCCCGGCAACTCCGTCAATAGTCTGAGCAGTTCCCGTGCCTGTCTTTCTCAAAACAACCGTAGAACCCGGTGCTGAGCCAGCAGCATTTATCTGGATTCCTAAACCACCAAATGTTTCATTTACCCCCGTTGACAATGTGCGTGTTGTCTGAATATTCCCGGTAACGACACTGTCATTTGTAGTATTCCCATCAGTATCGTTTGTTTCTGACAATATTCCGGACGAACCAAGAGTCAGGGTATTACTACTCCCCGTTGTAAGTATTCCACCCGACACCGTAAGTGTCCCATTAACGGTTGCAGAACCGCCAAGTGTAACTCCACTGGAATTATTGACCTTGAGGTTTCCATAGGTAAGGGCACTGACCTCCTGCGCCTCTGTACCTGTATATTCCACGGTCAGATCCGTAAGCGTCTTGTTTGAAATGGTATATTGAGCATTAAAATCAGGAGTAGTTGCCGTCCGTGTTACTTTGACAGTACCGTTCCCGGTCAAAGCGCCGCTTCCGCTGATTACAATTGAAGCACCAGGACTCAAAACGGCATTCAGGTCAACATCCAGCGTTCCATCAATACTAAAGTTCGTATTTACAGAAACGGCAGCGCCGGTATTCGAAATCGTCAGATTGTTAAACGCCGTTGTTGTTCCGCCTATGGTTTGTGCGGCGGTTCCATTCAACGTTATTGTGCTTGTTGATGCAGTAAAGGCACCGTTATTTGTAAAGTCTCCTCCAATGGAGTGGCTAAAGCTGCCAGAGTCAAACGCAGCGCTGGAACCAATGGTGAGGCTGCCGCTAACTGTCATTGCGCCTCCTGCGGCAGCAGAAGCGGTTTCCGACATCGAGAAATCTCCGTCGATGGTCAGCGCCGATGCTGGCATGGTCTTTGTGCCGGTACCACTCAGTATGAGATGCCAATATCCCACTGTTCCGCCATTTGGATTTAACACCGTCTGATCTCCGCCGTTATACTCTACCGTATTTATCAGGAATCGTGCCCGCCATGTTCCATTATTGGTAATTGCACCGGCGATGCGCATGATATTGTCGGTGCTCATCGTCAGTTCTGCGCCGGTGTCGATGGTAATATTGTAGAAATTCGTTTCCCCGGACATTGAGGCGGCAGCGTTCGTAAAAATTACGGTGCTCGTATCGGGATTAAAAGTTCCGTTATTTACCCAGCAACCGTTGCTGCCATCAATGGTAAGCTGCGAACTTGAGGTTCCGTTCAAAATACCGCCGCTCCGGATTGTCATGCTGTTGATTGTAACGCTGGAGGGTAGTACCGGGGAATAGTTGCCAGAGGGTAGGGCAGGAATTATTACGTCGCCAGTTGCTCCCGGGACGCCGCCTATCCAATTCGCCGGGTCTGTCCAGTCCGTACTGAAATCGCCATCCCAAACAATATCTGTGGCCACCCTATTGGCAAGTGTCCACTCGAAATCTCCAAAGATTGAACTAAATGCGGCAATACCCATATTAGACAATTCAATCCAGTTGTCTGTTGTATTGAGACTTGAACTGCCACGTTCCTCTACGGCGGCTTCGGGGTCAGCATGATAATGCCATGAACTCAGATTACTTTCCGTATTCCCATTAAGTTCTGAATCGTGGTAGTGGAGTTTCACTGTAGCAACAGAGCCGCTTCCCCCGGTTCGGATAATGTCATAGTATCTCGTAATAGCAGTTGTTTTCCAGGAAGGGGCAGAGCCGATAGTAATTTTTACACTCATTTCTGTTGGCAACGTTCCTGCATCAGAAAAGGTTATCGTGGTAAACTGACTACCGAAACTATACTGGGTATTGGAGGTAATGGTTGTCCGCTTGACAATGCCTGTCACATCACCTGTTCCTACCGTAGTTGCTGAAGCGCCCATCGTAAGCGTGTTGGAGCCTATGGCAAGGTTGCCGGTCAAGGTCAAGGTTGCATTCACCGTGAGATTTGTGGTTGCTGAAACAGCGACGGTTGTATTTGAAATCGTTAAACTATTAAATGTTGTTATACTTGTGCCGGCAATGGTTTGCTCTGATGTACCATTAAATGTCACGACGCCAGTACCGGCAGTAAAGGTGCTGTTGTTTGTCCAGTTGCCTGTCAGACTCAGGGTGCTCGAATTGCCATCAAGTGTTCCTGCAGTGAGCGTTACATAGCCATTGATAATGTGAGATAATCCGCTGCCGGGATTTAACGTCCCGCCGCTCCCATTCATCGTTAATGATGCAGCCGTAACACTGCCTGTAAGAGTCGCCGTGCTTGCTGTCCTCTCAAAGGAAAGCGCCCCTGTTGTAGAGAAACCGGCGATGTTTGGCGTAGCGCTCGTTCCGCCAATGGTTATATTGGAGCCGTTAGCGGTAAACGTGGCGCTATTAGTAAAACTCCCGTTTAACGTCAGGGCATAGTTGCTTGCTGATGTGTTGAATGTCCCTCCCGTAATATTTAATGTCCCGTTCACAATTATGGCCGCCCCCAGCGTTCCCGTTCCTGTGCCGGACTTTGTAAGGTTATTAAAGGTAGTGGCATTATTGGTAATCGTTTGTGCGCCGCTTCCGTTAAAATTGACTGACCCTGTACCGGCGGTAAACGTTGCCGAACCTGTCCAGTTACCGGTCAGGCTCAGAGTACCTGAACTGCCATCGAGTGTGCCCGCAGTGAGTGTTACGTTACCGTTGATGGCGTGAGATAATCCACTGCCAAGATTTAACGTCCCGCCGCTCCCGTTCATCGTTAATGATGCAGCCGTAACATTGCCGGTAAGAGTCGCAGTGCTTGCCGTCCGTTCAAATGAAAGCGCCCCTGTTGTCGAGAAACCTGCAATGCCCGGCGTAGCACTTGTTCCGCCAATAATTATGTTAGACCCATTTGCCGTAAATGTTGCATTGTTAACAAAACTGCCGTTCAAGGTTAAAGCATAGTTGCTTGCGGATGTATTAAGCGTACCTGCCGTGATGGTAAGGTCGCCGTTTACTATGATGGCGGCGCCAAGCGTCGCCGTCCGCCCGGATTTGTCAATAGTGAGATGATGATAGGTTGTTCCCTTTACCGTTTGCGCAGCGGTCGTGCTGGTGTAGTTAACCGTATTGGAATTGACCGTTGCCGTCAGGGTAGTAATGTCTGAAGTACCGCCAATATTTAAAACAGCGCCACTGCCCTGGGTAAGCCCGCCAGAACCGCTTAAGGCTGTGTCAACGGTCAGGGTTGTGTTGTTGGTGAGGGTAACTTCTGCAACCGTCACACTGGGAATTGAAATCGCCGATGTTCCTCTGATTGCTTGGTTGTTTGTGTCAAAGGTATATACTCCCGTTCCGGCGTCAAAGGTCGCGCCGTTATGAATGATCCCTCCCTGAAAGGTCACCGCCTCATTAGCCGAATTATTCCATGTTCCGCCAGCATCAATTGTGACCAATCCTACAAACATCTTTGTTCCGGTTTTGCGTGTGATACCTAATGTGCCTGCAATACTCGTGATGCCATTTGCCGTTAAGGTGTTAGAGCCTGTATTGAACGTTCCTGCCGTTACAGTAAGGACTCCGTTCACTGTGGTGGTAGCACCCAGAGTTGCTGTATTTGACACCTTGTTAATCGTGAGATGATGATAAGTCGTTCCTTTTACCGTCTGATTGCCAGCGCCATTATAATTAACCGTATTGGGATTGGCAGTAGCAGTCAGGGTAGTAATGCCTGAAGAACCGCCGATGTTTAATACGGCGCCGCTGCCCTGTATAAGCTCCCTTCCACTGCCACTACCACTACTGCTTAAGGCAGTTTCAACCGTTAAAGTTGCATTATTCGTGAGGGTTGCTCCCGAGGCAACGGTTATTGTTGGAATCGAAAAGTCACTATCGACAGAATAATCTGTTGTAAAAGTAGCAGCGGTAAGTGATTTCGAGGCCGCCGTGCCGCTGAGTGTGCCGCCGCCTCCTGACTTCTGAAATGTCCATGTGCCCTGAGTCCCCGTGATTGACCCTGTTCCGTCTATCTGCAGATTGCCATTCATCGTAACGCCTTCTGTGACGGTGAAATCCATGGCGCCACCGTCATTTATTATAATATCGCCAAATGTCTTTGTGTTCGACTTTGAAGTGATGTTTATTGCGCCAGTTACGCTTGTTGTTCCTGTGACGGTTGATGTAACACCTCCAATACCAAGCGTTCCGGAGGTAATGGTAAGATTGCCGTTTATTGTGATAGTTGCCCCGAACGACGCCGTATTCGAGGCCTTATTAATGGTAAGGTGATTAAATGTAGTAGTCTTGCTTCCGATTGTTTGATCATTCGTTCCGGTAAATACTACGGTACCGGTGTTTGCCGGAAATGTTCCTGAGCCTGTCCAGTTGCCGTAAAGCGTTAAAGTACTCGATCCCCCATTCAATGTTCCTGCGGTTAGCACAACATTGCCTGTGATGGTGTGGTTGAATGCAGCGCCAAGATTAAACGTCCCGCCCGATGCGTTTACGGTAAGATTGCCTGCTATAGTAAGTGTCGAATCAGGTGTTTTTGTCCCTGCGCCTGAGATTGTCAGGTTTTGATAACCCGGTGTTCCGGATACAGTCTGAGTTATTCCCGATGTATATTCCACCGTTGTTCCGGAGGCGATATTTAATGTATTAAACGATGGAAACGTAGTCCCTACTGTCGCTGAGCCTAGTTTAACCGTTCCGGATGTGAGGTTAAGAACGCTGGAGCCAGATAGGGTGATTACATAACCTCCATCGCTAAAGACACTATTTGATGTTACGTCGCCAATCGTAAGCGTGTTAACTGTTATATTGCCCCCAAGGGTGCCCCCGGCGGTATTATTGACCTTCAGCGTTACATATGTTCCTGCATGTATTGCCTGGGTAGCGGAACCATTATAATTAACCACGTTCCCGCTTGCAGATGCCGTCAGGGTGGTAATGTCTGAAGTACCGCCGATGTTTAAAACAGCGTTGCTTTCCTGCGTGATCCCTCCCGTGCCGCTCAAGGCCGTGCCAACCATCAGGGTAATGCTGTTGGTAAGGGTAACGCCCGTAACGGTTACTCTGGGGATAGAAATCGCTGTTGTCCCTCCTATTACCTGGCTGTTAATATCAAAGGTTTGCACTGCCGTTCCAGCGGTAAAGGCAGCGCCGTTATGTGTAATCCCTCCCTGAAAGGTCACCGCTTCGTTAGCCGAGTTATTCCAGACACCGCCTGAATTGATCGTAACCATTCCGGTAAACGTCTTTGTTCCGGTTGTGCTCGTGATACCTAATGTTCCTGTAACACTCGTAATACCGTTTGCAGCTAAGGTATAAGCACCTGTATTAAGCGTTCCTGCCGTAATGGTAAGGTCTCCATTCACGGTAGTTGTAGCGCCAAGCGTTGCGGTTTGGCCTGATTTGTTGATAGTTAGATGGTGATAGGTAGTCCCTTTTACTGTTTGTGAAGCCGTTGTACTGGTGTAGTTGACCGTATTGGGATTGGCAGTCGCAGTCAGGGTGGTAATGGCTGAAGTGCCGCCGATGTTTAAAACAGCGTTGCTTCCCTGGGTAAGCCCACCTGTGCCGCTTAAGGCTGTGCCAACCGTTAAAATTGTGCTATTAGTGAGGGTGACTCCCGTAACGGTTATACTGGAAATGGAAATTGCCGTTGTCCCTCCGATCTCCTGGCTGTTTGTTGCAAATGTCTGCACCCCAGTTCCGGCGGTAAAGGTCGCGCCGTTATGGGTGATTCCTCCCCGAAAAGTCACTGCCTCATTCGCTGAGTTGTCCCACGTTCCACCCGCATCAATTGTAACCAGTCCGACAAAGATCTTTGTCCCTGTATCTGAAGTGATGTTTACCGTTCCGTCAATAGTTGTCGGGCCGGTAACCGTTGATGTTACTCCCCCTAAATTAAGCGTACCGGTTCCGTTAACAGAAAGATTTTCTGCAATGGTTAAAGTACCGCTATTTACCGTTGCTGTGCCATCGATGGCCAAATTTCCAAAGGTCATGCTGACAGTCGGAGCGATGGTAGTAGTTGAGGCAAGGGTGGTAGTAGCCTTGGACAGGTTAAAAGTGCCTCTCGTATTGGTAATATCTCCACCAAAGGAGATTGTTGCCGCGTCGCTGGATGTGAGATCTGAGCCAGCTCCGTTTTTGATATAATCACCAGAGAACGTTAAGGCACCGGTTGAAACTGTAATGTCGCAATTTCGTTGTTGACTTGTCGCTGCCCCTTGCAGAGTAGTCCCGCCTACGGTAAACGTACCTGTACCCACCGTGAGGGTAATATTCGTCGTGGCCGCAGTGGGTTGGGCGGTAAAATCGCCGCTGCACGAGAATATTCCTCCATTAAAGGTAATCGTCATATGCGAACCGCTTCTGGCAGGGCTCAGGTCGGCATTTACACATGAAAGGGTAACGCCGGAGGCAAGATTTATGTTATGCACTCTGGCTGTTGTAGTAATTGTATTGGTAATATCACCCGAAATGGTCAGGTTTCCATTAATTGTCAGTGTTGATGCAGCGGAATTACCATAGGTAAGTGAAGCGATTGTTGTGGAAGTGGTTATCGTAGGCTGGTTGGTAATAGCGCCGGTGCCTATCTCGACTGCATCATCTGACGCGGGAGGGAGGCTTGGGGTACCGCTAACGGTAGTCCAGTTTGATGCCGTTTCCCATGCAGAACTTGTGGCGCCGGACCAGCGAACCGTTCCTGCGGCGAGCGCTTCTGCATCACCGGCAAAGGCCAGTGTGAGTATAAAAAGTGTTAAAATTATAAACTTATTCACGTAAGTCAGGTCATCTCAAAAACTTTATGTAGAGCGAAGCGCCACTTCGCCCTGCAATTTTGAAATTACTAAACATTCCATTCTCGTTTTCAAGCCGGAACTTGGAAACGAGAATTAAATTAGGTTGGGCTTTTAAAAAACGAAAACCCAACGGCATTCATTTCTACTCACCCCTACCCCTCCCAAGAGGGGAATTTGAAATTACTTACCGGTGCGTATTTTTCCCTTCTTTCTTGGAACAATAGAGTGCATTGTCGGCTTTTTTGATTAAATCCTCCATGTCATTGCCGTCTGCCGGATATAGACTGATGCCTATGCTGACGGTAATGCCGATTTTGTCATTATTAATCAGGAATTTTTGGGAAAGTAATCCGAGAAGCTTCTTCGCCACATGATTTGCATCCTCTCTATGATTAATGTTTGTAAGGATAACCATAAACTCATCTCCCCCAAAGCGGGCAACCGTATCACATTCCCGGACGCATTCCTTCATCCTCACGGCTGCCTCCTTTAACAGCAAATCTCCCATATGATGCCCGAAGGAATCGTTAACGGCCTTAAAGCCATCCAGGTCAAGCGCCATGACGGCTGCCATCTTCTTATTACGTTTTGCCTGAAGGATGGCCATTTCCAGCCGGGCACGAAATAAATTGCGATTGGGGAGGTTGGTAAGGGCATCGTGATATGCCATGTGTTGAATACACGCTTCCGAACGTTTACGTACAATGGCATTGCCTATAATCTCAGAAACAATACGGAGCAGCATTATATCTTGTTCTTTGCAGGAGCAGCCGTTCAAAATATTTTCACAACTAATAAATCCGAATGAATCTTTGTCCGCAAATACCGGAAAGGACAATACGGATTTGACTTCCCGTTTAATCAAAAACTCTTGTTCTGCCGCTGCTTCTTTTGGCATACGGCACACCTGTGGGATATGAATAACATCGCCCGCACGCAGGTGTTTCATCCACCATGTGAATGCGAAGAAGGAAACGTCCATAAATCGACGTCTTTGAGAGGGTATGCCTTCGTTGCACCATTCATAAACATTGTCAGCCATGCCGTTATTCGTACCGGACAGCACAAGGCATACCCTGTCAACTCCGATCTGCCTGCCAATTTCTCCCTCGCCTATTGTTTGGAGTATTTTTGGAATAGCCTCATCAACAGAAACAGACTCCATCAATATGTTCGACAGTATATACAGGATTTCATGCCGCTGTTCATTTTGCTTTTGTATTGTTATATCTTCCTTTATCGCAAAAAAATGTGTTATCATTCCTTCCTCATTCATGAGGGGAGAAATAGACGCCTTCTCCCAGTAGAAACTGCCGTCTTTTTTCTTATTACAAAACACCCCTTTCCATTTTTTGCCGGAGGTAATTGTTTCCCACAAATGTTTATACTCTTCGGGAGCAGTCCTGCCGGATTTCAGTATGCGGGGATTTGCCCCTGTAACCTCTTCCCGGGTATAGCCGGTGAGTTCAGTAAATTGCGAATTTACATATTCAATAGTTCCCTTTATGTCTGTCACAATTACTGCACATGGGATTTGTTCTATTAACGTGTAAAACATGATACGTTTATCTTTTCTGCCTGTTACCGCGCTCTGCGTGGCAACAAATTGTTTTGGACGCTCTGAGTCCGGATTATTACTCGAGATACAGGGCATCTGATCCTGCATTCCCACGCGAGAGCGCTGGAACGGGAAAAAACATTACACACTCTTTCGCATTGCTTGTTTTTCGTTGGGCAATGCCCATCCTACTTAACTCACTTTGTTCTGAATGATAAGAAAGACGTTGGGTTTTGCCTTTACAACAGACATGCTGGTTACTATTGAGGCGTGTAATCTGAAGGTGGTTACGATAGAGATATGTGCGGAGTGTGAACTTGCCGAGACGAAGCGTAAAGTTTGTATTGGCTTTCGCTACTGTGATTTGTCCGAACCTAAGAATCTGTGTGCATTCAAATAAATCAAAGGCGGAAAGCGATAGCTCTGTGCTGTATACGGCTGCGCTTCGCGCAGCCGTATAACCATAGCCGTATAACCATAGCCGTATAACCATAGCCGTATAACCATAGCCGTATAACCATAGCCGTATAACCATAGCCGTATAACCATAGCCGTATAACCATAGCCGTATAACCATAGCCGTATAACCATAGCCGTATAACCATAGCCGTATAACCATAGCCGTATAACCATAGCCGTATAACCATA
>NZ_CAADGZ010000094.1:0-13613 GCF_900696675.1 uncultured Candidatus Kuenenia sp.
ATAATTCCATCAACTTATTCATAAGTAGTGTCCTCCAAATTGTCTGATTACTATTTACGAGGATACTACTATACTTTATAATAAACTAAAAATCACCTTTTTGGTTGCGGCCAAAGGCCGCGCTAGGATGGCTAAATATTATAAAAAAACCTGTCGACCTTAGGGTAAATACCTGTTCGTACGTCTCTGCAGGTCTATTTAGATACATTGAAATGAAGGTTATCCCGTCATGAGATGACAGTTTAAGTACTACATGTCGACCTGCCGGGTTTTTTACATAATGAGAGGTAGACGAGCAAAATGGCCATTTTTCATACGAAAAAAAGTCATAAGTCTCTGTATTATTTGTACCCACAAAACTGGTCTCATTGCACCTATAAGGAATTGAAACTGACAGGACTCGAACCTGTATCTATCGGTTAACAGCGTCTCATTGCACCTATAAGGAATTGAAACTTTCATTAACTTTAATTTCCATTTTCATGTTATTTTGTCTCATTGCACCTATAAGGAATTGAAACCAACTTGGAATTTGCTATATGGAATTCTTTTTTTAGTCTCATTGCACCTATAAGGAATTGAAACATAGTTTCAGCAACTTCTTTACACAGGGTTATAAATGTCTCATTGCACCTATAAGGAATTG
The DNA here is from genome assembly GCF_900696675.1 of uncultured Candidatus Kuenenia sp. Lineage (NCBI taxonomy): Bacteria > Pseudomonadati > Planctomycetota > Candidatus Brocadiia > Candidatus Brocadiales > Candidatus Brocadiaceae > Candidatus Kuenenia > uncultured Candidatus Kuenenia sp. Next base: position 647 of record NZ_CAADGZ010000094.1, read on the forward strand.
AAACAGTTTTATTATGTGATAAAGAAGAAGTTGGTGGCATGTCTCATTGCACCTATAAGGAATTGAAACGTGCCAGTGCCTTATGCCCTTCCCACACTTCTTTAAGTCTCATTGCACCTATAAGGAATTGAAACCTGTCAATATCGTTTTGAGTAGGCTTTTCTCCGATAGTCTCATTGCACCTATAAGGAATTGAAACATGCCTTTGTGCCTATGCCAGAGCGCAATCGTGCCGTCTCATTGCACCTATAAGGAATTGAAACAAACGAAAAACGATAGATAGTTTGTTTCTCCGTACTGTCTCATTGCACCTATAAGGAATTGAAACATCTTCTAACCCTTTGTTTATTTCAAATCCTGAAGAGTCTCATTGCACCTATAAGGAATTGAAACTAAAAGAGACTAAAGGACAAGGACACCAGGACATCAGGGTCTCATTGCACCTATAAGGAATTGAAACAATTCTGTACTGCGTCTTGCATGGTTGCAATAACATGTCTCATTGCACCTATAAGGAATTGAAACGGCTTTGACGATTTATACACAGATTGAGCAAATTCCGTCTCATTGCACCTATAAGGAATTGAAACTAGTACCATCGCTCCATAGTACCATCGCTCCAGCTTGTCTCATTGCACCTATAAGGAATTGAAACGGCTTTAGCCGTGGGGTTTCTGACTGGATATTTGTCGTCTCATTGCACCTATAAGGAATTGAAACCGAAGAAGCAATAAAGCTTTTTGAATATAGAAAAGGGTCTCATTGCACCTATAAGGAATTGAAACGGGATAAGGCACAAAGGCACAAAGGCACAAAGGCACGTCTCATTGCACCTATAAGGAATTGAAACCTTTTTATTCCCTTCATTATTTTAATTGTTTTGGGGGTCTCATTGCACCTATAAGGAATTGAAACTAGTACCTTAGTACCAGCGTATCAGGGTTAGTACCTTGTCTCATTGCACCTATAAGGAATTGAAACGTATATTAATACCATGCCTCCGCGCTATATCGTGCGTAGTCTCATTGCACCTATAAGGAATTGAAACGTGGCAAGTACAGGCCGGGGCTTTCGTGGTTATAAATGTCTCATTGCACCTATAAGGAATTGAAACATCAACTTTTGGGGTTCCCAATTCAGGATTCATCATGGTCTCATTGCACCTATAAGGAATTGAAACCGGATTAAACCGAGTATAACTTCACGGACTGCATCGTCTCATTGCACCTATAAGGAATTGAAACTGTTAATTCCGCGATCATGTGAGGAGGTACGCGAGTCTCATTGCACCTATAAGGAATTGAAACATAAAAGAATATTTATAAGCCACAACGCCCTTTGCGTCTCATTGCACCTATAAGGAATTGAAACGTATGTTGGCATAATCGGCGATTTCTCTTATTACTGGTCTCATTGCACCTATAAGGAATTGAAACTTATTTTGTTTTGGGGGTACATGAACGGAGGATTTGGTCTCATTGCACCTATAAGGAATTGAAACAAATCAAAGAGGCTGTTTTCGGCGTGAAAGCCATCACGTCTCATTGCACCTATAAGGAATTGAAACACAGAACTAAACGAAAAAGGCGAGCCAAAGGCAACAGTCTCATTGCACCTATAAGGAATTGAAACGCAGATGGGACAGTAATGGCAACTTTGGTCTCGGGTCTCATTGCACCTATAAGGAATTGAAACAAACTTCTCGCCATCTGAAACAAAAAGCGATTCTGTGTCTCATTGCACCTATAAGGAATTGAAACAGATCAAGGATGTAGCAGGAGCAGTTGGGATCGAACAGTCTCATTGCACCTATAAGGAATTGAAACTTACTGTACCATGTGCGAAGCATTGCACGCATATCGGGTCTCATTGCACCTATAAGGAATTGAAACGAATAATTTAGGATTAACAAAAACTGCCGGGCATACGTCTCATTGCACCTATAAGGAATTGAAACTATCGACCAAAGAAATGCCATACAAAAATTAATTAAGTCTCATTGCACCTATAAGGAATTGAAACTTCGTCCACCTCCTTACTGCCTCCGGCTAACGGGATGTCTCATTGCACCTATAAGGAATTGAAACTTGTCTGGTGGCGGTGATGCTGCTAGTTATACTGATGTCTCATTGCACCTATAAGGAATTGAAACGGTCTATAAGTAAAAATAGCCCCCGTATTACCGGTCTCATTGCACCTATAAGGAATTGAAACCCCTTTTAATTTCATCCATACTTACGAAATGTTCATCGTCTCATTGCACCTATAAGGAATTGAAACGTACTTGCTACAGGCAATTTAATAAAATCTGTTTCAAGTCTCATTGCACCTATAAGGAATTGAAACCCCTTTTAATTTCATCCATACTTACGAAATGTTCATCGTCTCATTGCACCTATAAGGAATTGAAACTGCAAATTTATTGAGGGTAAACAATGCAATTATTAAAGTCTCATTGCACCTATAAGGAATTGAAACTTGGTGATTATATAGGCGTTGCGGATGGTGTTGTGGAGTCTCATTGCACCTATAAGGAATTGAAACTTTTTAATATCGATTATCTTAGACAGTTAACACATGGTCTCATTGCACCTATAAGGAATTGAAACGCATGAGGATATTATATAAAACAGGGAACGAAGCAGGTCTCATTGCACCTATAAGGAATTGAAACGTATACATGGTTCTCTCAGTTTACATTTTGTGTCACGTCTCATTGCACCTATAAGGAATTGAAACGGAGTTACGCTTATACAAGGCGAAGGATTAGGCTTGTCTCATTGCACCTATAAGGAATTGAAACAATCATAAATCGCATTGCCAATCACAAGGTCTAATGTCTCATTGCACCTATAAGGAATTGAAACTTTGCCTTCCCCTAATCCTTCCTCTCTGCCTTTTGCGTCTCATTGCACCTATAAGGAATTGAAACAAGCATGACGAAGTGGAAGTGTACGAAGCCGTGAAAGTCTCATTGCACCTATAAGGAATTGAAACGTGCACAAACCGACTGCGCGCATTTCAGCGCAAGCGGTCTCATTGCACCTATAAGGAATTGAAACACATAAAAGCTACCGGCGAATTACCGCCAGGAGTTACGTCTCATTGCACCTATAAGGAATTGAAACTATTTCTCTGAAATCCTTGTTTTCAACCCACCTTCAAGTCTCATTGCACCTATAAGGAATTGAAACGGGATATAAGATTATAAGGGGGATAACATTATAAGGGTCTCATTGCACCTATAAGGAATTGAAACGGAGGAAAGAGGCAATTATGAGTTACTGGGGATTCCCGTCTCATTGCACCTATAAGGAATTGAAACATTGAAGAATTGACTAAGAGAAATGGGGACTATTACGTCTCATTGCACCTATAAGGAATTGAAACCACCCAATAACTATCTTTTTGAGATATAATTACCGGACAATCGTCTCATTGCACCTATAAGGAATTGAAACCTTGCAAAGCAAGTTTTAGAAGATTCATATATCCCCGTCTCATTGCACCTATAAGGAATTGAAACGTCGGTATCAACGCCCTTGACATGGGGACAATTTCGACGTCTCATTGCACCTATAAGGAATTGAAACGATCAAAAAGTTGATGTGTCGGTCGCGCTTAAACTCCGTCTCATTGCACCTATAAGGAATTGAAACGAAAAATAAGCCGGCTTAGAGCCTGAGTCTCTTTGCGTCTCATTGCACCTATAAGGAATTGAAACTTTAAAAACCATTCTAAATCTTGTTTCCCAGAAATGTCTCATTGCACCTATAAGGAATTGAAACCACATACACATTGTGTTCTGATACCGAGCCGCAAAGTCTCATTGCACCTATAAGGAATTGAAACCTATCACGGGCAATTCTAAATTGTTCATCGACGCTTGTCTCATTGCACCTATAAGGAATTGAAACTAACATCAATACAGTAATCTAAACGAGAAATATTCCCGTCTCATTATTGAAACATGGATGTCAAGAATAAGGGAAAAAACTAATGTCGCGTCTCATTGAACCAGTTGTTTAAGATGTCTATTTTCTCAACTTGACGGTGCCGCTATGTCTATAAACGTAATAATGGCAACGGCTGTAGTGCGCCAGAGTTCCTGTCCTGTGTTTTAATAATACCATTTATAGCCGTTGCCAACATTTTTTCCCCCTTTTTGTTGAAGGGTATGGTGCGGTAAAATGCAAAATTGTGTATTATGCATATGGTATTGTTTTATTTTCGTTTCAAACCAAAAGTTCATCACAAACAAAGCGAAACTGAATTATCAAAAGAGGCAAAAACGAGAATGCCTTGAAAAGCCTGAATGCGCTGTTAGAATAAAGATGTTTCGTAAGTATTTAAAAAATCTTAAGACACATTAAAAACCTTGAAAATAAATACGCACTATTTACAAATAATTGCCAAAATCCTTACTGAAAAGCTGAGGCGCTGGAAGAATTATTTACCGGTAATAAACCTCATATTGCTTGTCAGCTTTTTAGGCATGGTTGGCATAAGTGTGCTTTTGGTATATAAACCTCCTGAGGATACGATAAAAAGGAGTGATTTTATTGAAAAGGCTCCCGACAATAAAAAACAACTGACGTTTCTCGACAAGGATAAAAAAACGATTGATGATTATGAAACGCTATTGTCGAATAATCCATTTTCTCAGGACCGCAGTGATTGGAGGCCCTCAGAAAAAAAAATCAAAACCGCAATCGCAAAGAGAGATCCCTTGCCTAAAAAAGAAGAACCCATACCGAAAGTTGAAGAACAAAAACCAAAAGGCAACCCAAAACCGATTAAGCTGTTTGGTATTTTAATACTCGGTGATGTGAAAAAGGCACTGATACTCAATCCTGATCGTGAAAAAAATAAAAGTGCTTATATTTTTATAGAAGAAGGGGAGTCGATTGTTGACTACAAGGTAAAGAATATTGAGAAAGACAGGATTAAGCTCGATTGGTATGGACAGGAGCATGTTGTTGTCATGAGGGCAAACATTAGAAAATAAATAAAAATTTAGTTTTTTGAAAAATTCCAATAATAGAGATGCTTGCTGCATAGTGTAGGGGCGAAGCATTTGTTATAAATTGTCATAAATGCGTTCATACCTAAACTGGCAAATGTTTCGCCCCTACTTTTTAAAAAAACTAAATTGTTATGAAAATAAATAGTGATGAGTACATTCAGATATAAATTATTAACCAGCTCCAGCAATATAGTAGAAGGCGAAAAAGAGGCCGAAAACAAAACAAGCTTAATAAGCGACCTCCGTAAGTCAGGGCATATTATTTTAAATATACATCAGATAAACAAGGGAAAAAAATTTGAATTATTTTTTAAACGGGTAAGTAAAAAGGCTGTTTTACCGTTTACGCAGGAATTGGCAACGCTGCTTGAAGGCGGCATTCCAATTGATAAAAGCCTGTCTATTTTGTTGTCGGGACAGGGAAAAAATGCAATGAAGAGTGTTATTGAAGATTTGTTGAATGGGATTAAGTCGGGAAAGTCATTCACAGAGGCGCTCAAAAATCATGAAAAATTATTTTCCAGTATTTACATCAGCATGGTGCGTGCGGGAGAAGAAGGGGGCGTCTTGCCGCAGGTTTTGAAAAGATTGGGTGATTTTCAGGAAAAATTGCAGAAAACAAAAGGTGAAATTATCTCGGCAATGATTTACCCTTTGTTGTTAAGCAGTACAGGTCTCTTGTCGATTGGGGCTCTCATTGTTTATGTTATCCCTAAATTTTCTCAAATCTTCGAAGGGATGGGCATTTCACTGCCATTCTCAACAATGGTACTTATGGGAATGAGCCAATATGGTATAAAATATGGCTGGATTTTTATTGCGATGATTATGGCGTTATTTTTCATATATAAAAGGGCGATGAAGGATAATACTACTGCTGCCAAAATAGATCAGAAAAAATTGAAATTGCCTCTCATGGGAAATCTGTTATGGAAAATGCAGATATCCAGGTTCGCGAGAACGATGGGTACATTGTTAGAAAACGGTGTTCCGTTGCTGAAGTCTTTAGATATTGTCAAAGATGTTTTGTCAAATAAGCATCTTTCTGAGATACTCGTCGGTGTTAAGACAAATGTAAAAGAAGGCGCAGGTATTACCGTTTCACTTGCGGAGAGAGGTTTTCTGCCGGAAATTGCAATCCATTTGCTCAAGGTAGGTGAAGAAACAGGGAAACTGGACCGGATGCTTCTTAAGGTTGCGGACAATTTTGATGCGGATGTAGAAGGCCGGATGAAACGTCTCGTGACGATGGTGGAGCCTGTGCTTATATTGCTCATGGGGGCAGTCATTGGTGTTATTGTTATCTCTATGCTTACCGCAATTCTTAGTGTAAATGATATGAAGTTCTAAGGTACCTTCTCAATAAGTTGCGGTAAACAACTCCCTTGCTCCCTTTATTAATGTGGAATACTGTACTTCCCGGTCCACAATCTGTAATCTGCAATCTGCCGACTGCCAAGTGCTACGGTATAATAAAAAATTCCAAGTCTCTTAACCCTCTCTGTGAATGGTTATAATGAAAGAATGCTTCCTGTCGATAATAATCCCCGCTTATAATGAAGAGGATAGAATCTTACCTACCCTGGAAAGTGTTTGTGCCTTCCTTTCTAAACAGGAGTATCATTCTGAACTTATTGTGGTGGATGATGGTTCTGTTGATAATACCATAAAAAAGATAAACGAATTTTCACATGCAAACAAGAGTGGCATAATCCTTTTGAAAAATAAGAAAAACAAGGGTAAAGGTTATTCTGTAAAAAGGGGTATGCTGGCGGCAAATGGCGAGTATGTTTTTTTTACCGATGCCGATCTCTCTACGCCAATAGAAGAGATTGATAAATGTTTGCCCTATCTTAAAACAGAAGGCTATGATGTGATTATCGGGTCGAGAAGCATTTTTGGAGCGGATATAATAATACATCAGCCATGGTACAGGGAAAAGATGGGCAAAATCTTTAATTGTATTATCCGGTGGCTATTAATGGGGGGGGTGGTAGATACGCAATGCGGATTTAAGGGGTTTAAAAGAGACGCAGTGAGAAAGGTCTTTGAAAAGTGCAGAATAACCGGGTTTGCATTTGATGTTGAGGCGCTCTATCTTTCCAACAAATTTCATTTTAAGATGAAAGAAATACCGATCAAATGGCGGAATTCCACGCTAAGCAAGGTAAGTCCTGTAAGGCATTCATTGCAAATGCTTAAGGATATTATAGTGATAAAAATAAATGATTTGAAAGGCTATTACGGCTAGTCTGCAACACTTTGTATTTTTGAAAAGGTAGAGGCGAAGCATTTGCCCGTTTGGGCGTGAACGCCTTTATGACAATTTACGGCAAATGCTTCGTCCCTACCTTGCGATTATTGAAATTTTTTAAAAATACAAAGTGTTACGCTAATCCGGTTTTTTGTGAAAGAATATATCGCCTGGAATCAACGTTTCTTGCCCGCCAGGCGGTTTCCATAATAACGCCATAATGGCCCCGCCTCCAATATCAAAATATTGAATCCTGATAGCATGATACCCTTCTTCGAGGAACGTCGTTCCCGAAATATACCGCACTGCATGCGGCTCTCCATTATCTACCACAAGGTTTTCATCAAGGTAGACAAAAGACCCGTCGTCTGACCTTGTGGCAAATTGATAAACCCCGCTTTTTTGAATATGCAGATAGCCTTCCCATGCTATTCCAAAAGGAGACCGGTAGGGTTTTTTGGTCTCATCATTATACGTGAAAGAAATAGAGTCTTTTTCAATGGACGAGGAAAAAGGTTTTCCAATGCATTCAATGTTATAGTAGTACAGAGCCTTTAATCCCGGATCAAGCTCCTCTGCGGAGACGTTCAAAGGCAATCGCGTAGATGTTTCTCTCCCGGTTTCATGAGCAAAGGCACTATCATACAATCCTTGTTGTATGTAGGCGGTGATCCATACGCCCGGACGTAAAACAAACCGTTCGTTTTTGTAATTTCCCTTTAGTTTTCCCTTTAAATCACTCTCTCCCTTTTTATCCGCTAAAATAACGGGTGCGTTGGGATTATCTATCACTTTTCCCCAGAAATTTGCGTGTTTGTACTCCCTGAGATACCAGGGTAGCGGCCAGTAATCCTTTGAAACGATGTTTATCTCCATGTCCTTCCCGCATATGCCTGAAAGCGTTTCTAACCGGTCTATTAAATTATAAACATCTCTTTTTGTCTGAACATACACAAGCTCGTATCGCTCATCATCATAATTTACAAAGTTTAGCATGATAGATTGATAGCAGAAGAAACAAAAAACACCGGTGTATAGCGCGAAGAAAATTGCGTAATGCCATTTGCGTGTGATAATTTTAAATAATCCATTTATAAAAATGCCGGATAAGATTGCAATCGGAAGGGTAAGATTTATGATCAACCAGGGAGTTTTGTATGGTATGCATGAGTAAATGACATAGATAAGTACCGCCCATACGGAGGTAAAAACGGCGAATCTGTTTCTGTATCTGAATGAATAGTACACCCCGGCAATTCCCATAACCAGCATGGGAAGCTCAAATTTATAGAGTAATTTAAAATAATAAAAGAATGGCTTTGTATGGCCGCCTGCCGAATGAGTACCGGTTTTTGTCCATATCTTTAACGTAGTCAAAATGCCTTTTACGGCGTCGTAGTGAGTGAAAAACGATGAATAAAATAAAAAATTAATGAACAGAAACAGGCCGATGCAGATGCAGATTACGCGCCATTTTTGTATGCAGGTATTCGCAAAAACACTAAAAATATGTTTTATACATTTGATTCTCGTACCTCGGTGAAAAAGCAATACTTCATAACCATATGCGCAGACTAATGATATGATAAATACGGCAAATGTGATTATGTAGGTTTCTTTTATGGTAATGATAAAAGCGATGCTCGATGCGGCGAAATAGATATATCTGGATTTTCCTGTTTCCGAATAGAGAAAGAATGAGACAACAGTTGTCAGCGTAAAAAATATAAAATATGTTTCGTGGATAGTATCTCTCGAGAAAAAAGAATTAGAGGGGGAGATGGCGATGAGTAACCCGGCAGTGAGCAGGCCAATGTTCCCCATTCTTTTTCGTAAAGGATAAAGTGAGGCCACAACCATAATCCCAAATAAAACCGGCATAAGCCGGAACGAGAAATCTGTTTGGCCTAATACATAAAAAGGGATCAGCCCAATATAATAGAGGAAAGGGCCATGATAGTTTGCCGGGTCGTAACGATATTGATTCCTCTCAAACAGATTCCGCAGGAAAAAACTATTCACTCCTTCGTCGGAATGTAGCGGACGAATATCCAAATCCCAAAAACGGAAGAGCGATGCGATAAAGACAGGCACAAAAAAAGCAATGATTAATGGTATGTTTTGTTTTTTCATGGATGTTTTACAGTAATTTAAAGAAACGATCTACTAAATTATAGCTGATAGCTGATAGCCGATAGCCGATAGCCGATAGCTGATGGCTGATTGCTGCCATGAGCTATGAGCCATGAGCCATCAGCCATCAGCCATCAGCTAATTTATAAACAATTGTTACATTTCGTTCGCTTCGGATGATTCATTTTCATGAACTGAAAATCTTTCTACAGGTATTTTTACCACACTGCCGTCAGAATTCTTCCACAACAGTCTGAACACCGCTCCGCCTTTTTCATCGAAATACTTAATCTTAATTTTGTGTTTGCCTTTTTCGAGAAAAACAGAGCCGGATTTTTCCCGTACCATATGGGAACCGCCGTTGTCAATTATCAATGCATTGTTAATGTAAAGCCATGAGCCGTCATCTGAGGATAACACGAATGTATAAGTATCAGCAGTATCGATATTAATAAACCCTTCCCAGATAATACCAAATGGACTGTTAAAAAACTTTGCACTATTATTCGGCCAATCAAATTCAATTTCAGTGTCAATGTCTTCGTAAATGGGTTCGTCGTGCCACTCTATAGTATCATAGTATTTAACTGACAGCCCATTTTGCCGGTTTTTTAGGGTGTTCAAAGGCTTTTGGGGAAGTAAAGCCCGTGCGGGGATAACGGATTCCCTCCCCCTGGAGAGAGGTTTCCATGTAAGTTTTAAAACCGCTCCGCCTCCTTTATCAAAATATTTTATGACCATTTTGTGGACGCCTTTTTTCAGTGTAATAGTTTCTGATTTTGACTGCACCCTATGGACGCCACCATTGTCAATAAGGAGATTTTCATTTATATAAAGCCATGAACCGTCGTCCGATGCCAATGTAAAGGTATATTGACCGGCATTTTTGATGATAATGTATCCTTCGTATGCAATGCTAAAGGGGCTTGGCACAAATTTATCATCATCGTTTGCCCAGTTGAAATTGATATCAGCAGTGATTTCTTCAAAAACAGGGGCGCCTCTCCAATCTTCGTTGTCATAATATCGCACCGACAAACCGTTTTTTTTGACTATTATATCAGAAGTAAGATCAGGGGTGATTTTCTTGTTAAGATCGAATACCTGATAGCTTCGTGTATTGATAATACAGGTATAATTCTTTTTGAAAAAATCCTTGTTTGCATATTTTCTTTTTTCATGATGACCAATAATCGCATAATCGGCTTTGTATTTGTTAATAAGTGAAATGGCATTGGGTTTTCCTCTCAACATTGCATTAATATCGACTTCCCGTTCCCTGCCACCGCTGTGTCCATGACTCCAAACATGGCCCGGAAACCCCATAAAGGACTTTCGTCCAGTTAAAAATACCGGGTGGTTATGCACCGTTGCGTTGAGAAAAATTGCGTCGGCAGGAGTTTCATTGACAATCTGTTTGGCAAGTTCTATTTCTTCCGTGCTGAATTCCTTCCAGCCATTTATAGGGGCTATGGCAAATTTAAAAACATCGATAAAACCGGCGGCAATGAGGGAAAACGCGGAAAGGAAAAAAACGGTTCTTGAAAGGATCTTCAAACGTTTGTTTTCATAGAGATACGTCAATGCTAGCGCCGCCAAAGGGGTAACACCAAGGTACCAGTAAATAAGCATTTTTATATTGTCCCATGCCCACGGGGCAAATAGGAGGATGTTTGGTATTAAAAAAAGTATCAGAAATGTGAGCGGAAAATATTTTAAACGGCTTAAAGCAGTAGTGTTTTGTTTTAAAAAGAAGAGGACGCCCCCGCCGATTACAAAAAACCAGAATAGGCTCGTGTTTTTGATCCAGAACCACAGGAAATTTTCATCCCCCGCCATCCATCCGAATTGAAATTTAAAGAAACGTTCACTGTCGACATGACTGGAAAAATACCATACCTGCGGAAGTGAGAGTATAAAAGCCGGAAAAAAGAATAAAAACCATTTTCGCCAGTCCCAGTAAATTATTCCTAATGGTATTGTTACCATCAACATGGCAAGAAAACTATGGGTGTGGAAAAACGGCAATGCCCCGGCAACGACACCTGCAAATAAGAACTCCTTCCATTGCTTCTTTTGTATACCGGTGTAGAGGAATAAAAAAATGAGCATAGTAAATGGAAATCCGAAAAGGAAAGACCGCTGGGGTACATTGAGACAGGTCAACGGGGTAATCCAGTGATAATTTAATGGGGGGATTTTTGTGTAATTTTGCGGTAAATTAGAGAGAAATTCCCATATGCTGCCAGAGGTGTTCGCAAGGTCCTGAAAGAAATAGTAGAAACCAAATCCGCCGGATAAAAAGAAAATAAAAGTGGAAAGGGTTGCGGCGAGTCTTTTTTTCGTTATGCGATATGTAAAATAGTAAAGAATGCCGTAAAAGGAAATGGTTAATAGAAAACCTGGGATAAATAATATATTTCTGAAATTTAGGCCTGATTTGAGGAAAATAGCCGATAAGAAATCGGACAAAATGGGGTAAGTTAGCTTTTTGCCTGCAAAAGCCGGATCGAGAGGCGGAACGTTATCCCCCCACGCAAAGGAGGTAATGTACGCAAGGTGTAAAGGCAGGTCGCCGTAATTATTAGATAAACCTACATATATGCCGGTTTCTTTCCATATAATGGTGCGGTAAAACAGACGGCAGAAGATCACGGTAAAAAAGGCAAAAACGGCAATATGTGCAAAATATGACGTTTTATTCAGTAGAAAATCTTTTTTAATGTCCGTTGCTTCATAGAGTATTTTTAGTTTTATATCGCTACGGTTTATTATGAAAAATAAGATGCAAAATAACAATGATAGTGCTATGGAAAAATAGATACATATAAATTGCAGCTTCCAGATTAAAGAGAATAGATAGACGAGCCATGTTTGCAAACCTAACCCTATGGCAATTCCATATGCGCCCCTTTCAAAAAGGGAATATTTTGCTGCCAGAAAGTAGGTAACCAGAAAACCCGTTATGACGGAGACAATTATAAAGATAACGGCAAGTATCATAAGGTCGTGTAGGGAAGAAGGATAATTACTTAATTTACTATTCAATCAAAAGTAGAAACAGGTTAACATACAATAGAAATTCAGATTAAGCAATAAATTTTTAAAGGGGAGAACTACGGTGTTTTCCAGAAAGAGGCATTGCCGCAAAAGACGCTAACAAGTTAAGCATAAGCTGGCATAGCCGGAACCAAACAAGCAGGAAATAAAAAATACGAAATACGAAATACGAAACAAATTCGAATAACAAAGCATAAAATCCAAAACAAATCCAAAACATCCCTCTGCGTGCGATCACGCACAGGCAGGCAACAATATGAAACATGAAACGCGAGATACGAAAGATGCACTTGTTTAGAATTTCAAATCATTTTGTCATTAGAATTTGTTTCGGATTTCGGATTTCGTGCTTCGGATTTTACCATTAATTATTTTGCCAAAAAATGCAAAAAAATTGTAACTATTCAGCGTAAACGATACACGGCTCGTTCCCAAACTCCAGTTTGGGAATGCATTTGTTCGAGAAACTCCGGTTTCTCGCCTGTTTGCTGATA
>NZ_CAADGZ010000095.1:0-13581 GCF_900696675.1 uncultured Candidatus Kuenenia sp.
ATAATTCCATCAACTTATTCATAAGTAGTGTCCTCCAAATTGTCTGATTACTATTTACGAGGATACTACTATACTTTATAATAAACTAAAAATCACCTTTTTGGTTGCGGCCAAAGGCCGCGCTAGGTGTTCCGTGGTTTTACTCCTTTATTCCAACCTCTCCGGCTTGGAGGGTTATGGAGATAACATTGACAGACAATATCGAAAAAACCTATAAAAGTATCTGCAGAATCTGTCACGGCGGCTGCGGCGTCATTGTATCAGTCCAAAATGGCAAGGTGGTAAAGGTAAAGGGCGATCCGGCGTCACCGATGAACAAGGGCTGGATGTGCATTAAAGGAGTAATGACTCCCGAAATAGCAAATCATCCCGACCGATTAAGGACTCCCCTTTTACGTAAAGGCAAAAGAGGGGGCATGCAGTGGGAAAGCATTTCATGGGAAAGGGCGCTGGAAGAGATAGCCCGTAAACTGGACGCCTTGAAAAAAGAACACGGTGCGGAATCGATTGCACTGGGACAAGGAACGGGAAGACACCATTACATGCATGTCGTGCGGTTCGCAAATGCGCTGGGTACGCCTAACTGGTATGAACCTGGTTTAGCGCAGTGTTTTATCCCGAGAATTACAGTTAGCAATATTATGTATGGCGGTTTTGTTGTCGGGGATTACTATGGAGACGTACCGCCAAAATGTATTTTATTCTGGGGGCACAATCCACTGGTATCGGGGCCGGACGGTGAATTGGCAATTTCCGTCAAAAGGGCATTGGATAAGGGGGCAATCGGTATCGCCGTTGATCCCAGGAGATCGGAGACTGCAAAACGCTGCAAGCAATGGCTGCCTGTCAGACCAGGAACTGATGCTGCATTAGCACTGGCAATGATGCACGTTATTATAAAGGAAAATATTTATGATAAAGAATTTGTGGATAAATGGACGCATGGGTTTTCTGAGCTTAGGGAACATGTAAAAGCGTTCACCCCTGAATGGGCGGAGACGATTACATGGGTAGCTGCATGTGACATCGTAAATGCTGCGCGGACATATGCCCTGAATAAACCTGCAATATTAGAATGGGGGCTGGGCATTGAACAGAACACAAACTCCCTGCAAACCGTCAGAAGCATTGCCATTTTACGCGCATTAACAGGCAACATCGACAACCCTGGCGGTGATATTATTGGTAAAAATATCATCCGCAGTTACCCTACCCTCAAAGAGAAATTGCCGGAAGGCATGTTGAAAAAGCGCTTAGGGGCGGATACATTTAAACTCCTGGGTGGCTGGAGGGCGTTCATGCCGTCTGCGCACATCCCTGCATTATTTAAGGCAATGAGAACGGGCGATCCTTATCAAATAAGGGCGCTTCTTATCTTTGGAAACAACCCTTTGACTACAGTAGCAAATCCGGGAGAGGTATATGAAAGCTTGCAAAGGCTGGAACTATTGGTGGTTACTGATCTTTTTATGACGCCTACTGCTGCACTGGCGGATTATGTACTTCCCGCGGCATTTTGGCCTGAAGTTGAACAGGTAATTGGATATCCCCTGGTGGTAGAAAACATGGTCATGGCTCAACAAAAAATCACGCAACACGCAGAATGCAGGCAGGACGAATGGATAATCAATGAACTCTCCAAACGGCTTCACCTGCCAGGAAGCGAAGAAAGCCTGGAAGACGTAATGAATTATCAATTGGAACCTCTGGGAATAGATTATCAGAAGTTAAAAACCTCAGGATTCTTTTATCCGCCGCATCAATACAAAAGGTATGAGGAAAAAGGGTTCAGAACTCCTTCGAAAAAGGTAGAACTTTATTCAAAATCATTACAGAGATTGGGGTACGATCCTCTGCCAACATACAAAGAACCCCCGGAAAGCCCGGTGCAATCGCCTAAACTGGTGGAACAATTTCCCTATGTGCTCATTACGGGATGCCGTAAGAAAGAATTTTTCCAGAGCGAACACAGACAGATACCCTCTCTGAGAAAAAGGAGGCCGTATCCCCAGACAGAAATGCATCCGGAGGTTGCCGCAGAAAAGGGAATAAATCATGGTGATTGGGTCATTGTGAGTTCTCCGCGGGGAAGCATCCGTATGAAGGCGCAGGTAACGGAAGATATTCATCCACGGGTGATAAGCGTGGAACATGGATGGTGGTTTCCTGAAAAAGTGGGTCCGGAATTCGGTGTTTGGGAATCGAACGCCAACGTATTAACAAACAACAAACCCCCTTACGACCCCGCCTTTGGGTCTTATCAACTAAGAGGTTTGTTGTGCGCTATTGAAAAGGAAAAAACATGAGAAACAATCCTGAATAATTGTAACACTTTAGCTTTTTGAAAAATCTAAAGTGTTACAGAGAAAAACTTTGTCCTGGCGCTATCTTACTTCGTAAGGGCAATCTTTACTTTTGGTTTATCTTTCACACCGCCTACGCTAAACTTCACATCGGCTTTTCCTTTATCCTTCTTCGCCCTTATGGTGAACGTTGCCTGTCCACTTGCATCTGTTTTTGCGCTGAGGGGTTTTACGTTAATCATTTTCCTGTTAGCCGAAGAAAGCTTCCGTGTTACTTTCACGCCCTCTGCCGTACATCCATCATTATCAGTTACAATAATTGTAACTTCTTCGCTGCTGCCTTTTGAAAGAATCAAGGTATCCTGATCAACAGACGCAGACGTTGCTACAACCTCTGAAGTGTTGGGGCATTCATCTGTAGGCTGTGTTGGAACAACGGCAGCCGATAACGCAAAGGCAAGCGTATATGTTTCTCCCGCCGTTAACGTTACACCCGCTACTGTTTTCAAAGTGTATCCGGTAGCTAATGCGATGAACGTATAACTTCCGGCGGGGATATTATCAATCTGATAATATCCATCCGCACCTGTCGTGGCGGTGAACATCCCGGACTGGTTACGCACCGTTGCCCCTGCTATTCTCAACCCTCTATCATTATCCGTTACAAACCCTGCCAGCGTACCGGTTGCTACGCCGGGCGTTGGCAATACCACTGGTGTCGGATTTTGACTTAACGTATTTGCAGGATACAAATAAGTAATCCCATCCATGTCGTCCTGATGCAGCGTCCTTTGGCTGGTATCTCCGGGAGAACCGTAGCCATACATAGTTTTTTCCGAATCGCTTTTATCATAGAGATCCTCCAGGCTGAGGGAATGGCCGAGTTCATGCGTGCCTACATTCTGCACGTCAAATTTATCTGACGAGCCGTCTGTACTCCAGGTATTTTTGGTGTTAAAACGTATATCGCTGTCAATCATCTCTCCAGACGTATAAAACCAGAAAGAATTTTGCCCCAATACCCCTTCATCCTTAATAACCCCAAAATCAATAATATTAATGCCATCCTGTTCTCCGTGACTATTTTTTGAGGTTGTTCCACCGTCTACGAAAGTAAAAGAAGAGGTGTCAACGTCTGTCCACGTCTGCATTGACGCCAATAGAGCGTCAAGGCTGCCGGAAGGACCGTCAGTAGTGTTGATAAGATACGTTACCGTATCTTTTTTCCATTTTATTTCTTTTCCACTGTTTGTGGTACTGACTTCAAATCCATATATTTTTAAACAGCAAAGATTTAATGCTATGATTACGATAAAGGGAATAATATAGTTCCATCTTGTTTTTGTCATAATTATTCGACTCCTTTTATCTTGTTTATGAGGGTTTCTACGGACACTTCATTGTCGATTACCTCTTTACCATCAATAACAGAGAAACCGCTTTTTCTCGCTATGCCCTGGTTGTCGATATGATATTTTCCCTGTGCCTTTCCGACGATGCGAAATACGTCTTCTTTCTGTTCCGCCTTTTTGCTTTTCACTGTTTTAAGGAATAAGAGTATTTTTTCTCCTTTGCTGAGAACAGCCATATCCGATATCCTTAGTCCTATGCCGTCCACTTCTCCCCCTTCATATTCAACGGTAATGGTGTTTTGAACGGCTTTACCGCGGATAACCTCACTTATCTTTATTGAGGCGGTGGTAAAAATAGTTTTTCTGTCACTGCTCCAGTACGATTGAACATCCTCAACAGTGCCCGTGATAACGGCATGCGATGATTTTGTGAGTTCTTCCGTACTGAGTCCGGTCATAACGGCATGTGCATGATTCGTGAAAACACAAATAGATAGTACGGCTGCGAGTACTGCGGCAAAAGATGTTTTTATCATAATTTCCTCCTGACAGGTTAAATATATTTTTTCGATATCTGCAAAAAAATCATAGCGACATCATACCTAATAATATTGGAGCGGTTATTCTGCATGAACATGCCAGGCAAAAGATATTTATCAGGTTACATTAACTATGAAATCCAAGGGTATCTCAGGCGACCATCAATAATCTTGAAAAGGTAAAAAAAGAGGCGTGATGTATGAGGAACGACAAAAGACTTTTCTTCGTGGTATTGAACATTATAGATAACGGAGCTTTCATCAAAAATCGTGCATTGAAAAATATTTGGCAACTATTCAACGCAATATATTTGCACTGAATAGTTGCCTTTAGATTTATATTAACCCTTACCCAAGGTCTTCTTTCCCGGTTTCCATTCAACCGGGCAAAGTTCTCCGGTCTGTAAAGCGTTAAGCACTCTCAGAATTTCTTCAACACTTCTTCCAACACCTAAATCGTGAACAAGTTGGTATTTTATTTTTCCTTCAGGATCAATAATAAATGTGCCCCTTAACGCAATACCTTTATCCTCAATCAACACTCCATATTTTCTAGAGACTTCTTTTGTGATATCACTGAGCAGCGGGTAATTAAGTTTACCAAGATCCTTAAGCCAGGCCTTGTGTGAGAATACGCTGTCAATGCTTACCCCGAATACCTGGGCATTGAGCGATTTAAAATCTCCGTCTTTCTTTGAAAATTCTGTTATTTCCGTTGGACAAATAAAGGTAAAATCCAAGGGATAGAAAAACAGCACCACCCACTTACCCTTATAATTATCCAGACTAAAATCCTCAAATTTTTCACCCACAACACCTTGCAGTGTAAAACAAGGCGCACATTGTCCTACTTGTATACCCATATTTCCCTCCATTCTTTAATATGAAAATATTACCATTCAATAATGATTGCTGATTATATAACACTGAATATGAAAGTCAAGTAATATTTCGTTCTTATTTTTTTATCACGAAAAAGGTCAGTGCCATTACTTGAAAAACAATGGCTAGTAATAGATAGGAATGAACATCTCCGTTACGGTGAAGGTAGGCAAAAATGAGGGAGCCAAATACAAAGCACTGTATTACAGAGGCCAGGATTGGCAGCCAGGAGGCGGGTTCATAGGTAAGAGTGCGGTTAATATTCTTTACTTCGCGTAATATAGATTCCATGATATAGTCATTTTCTTCATATTTTTCTTCCGTTTTTGTTTGTCCGGCAAAGCAAGCGCCGCAGATTACCGTTCCACCTTCCTGATACAATGCATTTCCTGATTCAATATCAATTTTTGAAAGACTTCTTTTGCAATTGGCGCATACTCTGATTTCTAACATAGGGGATTAATTATTCGAAAGGTTTTCATATTTTGTAACAATTTAGTTTTTTGAAAAAGACTCAAGTGTTACCTAAACTGGCATAGCCAGCATTCCTCAGTCTGCAATCTGCCGATTGTAGATTGCCGACTGCAGAAGGGACAATTAAATATTTTGCCAAAAAGCACGCACTGACGAATGGAAGTGTGCAAAGAAGTTATCGATAAGGTACTGAATTGTTGTCATCTTTTTTATTTCAAGCGGTAAAGGTCTAGCTTTCTATAAAGAGTTCTCTCGCCAATCCCAAGCATTCTGGCGGCTTCTTCTCTATTGCCTCCCACACTGGCTAATGTGCATTTAATGAGTTCTATTTCTGCATCCTCCATAGTCATTCCCGCCATCAAACCATGGGAGACTGGCATCTCGTCGCTCTTTTTTTCGATATGATCGGGCAGGTCTTCTACATCTAAATATTTTTTTGTGGTAATAACTACCATGCTTTCTATGCAATTCTTTAGTTCTCTGATATTGCCCGGCCACTGGTATCTTAATAATATTTTTCTGGCTTCAGGGGTAATTTGCAAAATTTCCTTACTATATAATCTGGAAAATTCGCGAATGAATGCATCAAGGAGCAATGGAATATCTTCAAGCCGTTCGCGGAGAGGAGGCAGTTTGATGCGAATAACATTTAATCTGAAGTACAGGTCTTCCCTGAATTTTCCTTCTTTTATAAGATTTCCAAGTTCCTGATTCGTGGCAGCGATTAAGCGCACATCTACTTCAATGGACTCATTGCTGCCGATGCGCGTAATCATTCCGTCTTCTAACACACGCAACAGTTTCGCTTGTGCGGAAAGAGGCATGTCGCCTATTTCATCAAGAAAGAAAGTGCCGCGGTGTGCGTATTCAAACTTCCCCTTCCGCTGATACAACGCCCCGGTAAATGACCCTTTTTCATGTCCGAACAATTCGCTTTCCAGAATATTTTCCGGAATTGCGGCAGAATTAAGAATTACCAGAGGATTGTGTTTCCTCAGGCTGTTATTATGTATGGTTTTTGCTATCAATTCCTTCCCTGTGCCGCTTTCCCCGGTAATCAATACAGTGGCATTCGTTCCGGAAATCTGATTTACCATGGTCAATACCTTTTGCATACTGGCGCTGTTGCCAATAATTCCTGTAAGGCCATATTTTTCATCAAGCTGTTTCTGGAGCAATATGTTATTTCTTACCAGATTTTGTTTTTCAACGAGTTTATTAATTTCTGCGCGCAGATGGTTAATATTAATTGGTTTCAGAAGAAAGGTAGCAGCACCTTTTTGCATGGCATCAACGGCTGTTTCAACAGTGCCGTATCCTGTTATCAAAATAATTTCCGCTTCGGGCAATTTTTCCTTAGTCGCTTTAAGAATTTCCATGCCGCTGAAATCATGCATAATCAGGTCGGTAATTACGACATCTATCTCTTCTGTTTCAATAATCTTCAATCCCGCTTTGCCACTGGTAGCAACAATACATTTATATCCTACCTTTTGTATTGCTTCCGCCGTAGCATTCGCGTGTTCTTCGTTATCATCGATGATCAGAATTGTCGTATTATACTGAGACATTTTCGAGGTTTATGGGTAATTGTATGGTAAAATTTGTACCTTTGCCTTCCTGGCTTTGAACGCTAATTGTGCCTCTGTGTTCTTCTATAATTTTTTTCGTAGTAGGAAGCCCGAGTCCGGTCCCGGCAGTTTTTGTAGAATAGTACACCTGAAAAATTTTATTGAGCGAATCGTTGGAAATGCCATGGCCTGTATCGGTGATATCTATCTGTACCGACTTTTTTACTTTTGAGGTTCGAATCATAAGTTCCCCTCCGTGCTCCATAGCCTGCTGCGCGTTGATAATAACATTAAGAAAGGCTTGTTTTATAAGTTTACTGTCAATATAACATAAAGGCAAACCAGGATGATAGCTTTTAAGAACAACGACATTTTTTTGTTTAATTTCCGGTGTTGCAAAGTTGATTACTTCATCCAGAATTTCATTAACAGCACAGTATTCTAATTCCAGTTTTTGTCCTTTGGCAAACCGGAGAAAATCATTCAGGATTTCTTCTAATCTTAGTGCTTCTTTCTGGATAATCTCTATTTTTCTATAAACTTTCCGGGTGTCGTCTCCTGAAGCGCCAATGATATTTTGCAGGTCTTCTTTTAGGAGTTGTAGATGAATGTTTAGGGTGCTTAGCGGGTTTTTAATCTCATGGGCAAGTCCCCCTGCCAACGTTCCGGCAAACGCCAATCGTTCAGAATCAATCGTGCGTTTTTCCAGTTCTTTTGTTTTACGGATTATTCCCCTGTTATAATAGTAATATGCTAACGGAACTACGATTATTACAGATGCAATAGCGCCGATCAGATATTGAATCACTTTTTTATTAAAAAAAAGAGCCAGGAAGATGGCTGAATGTGCTTCCTCCCGGCTCGTTAAATGATATTTTATATATTTTTTAAGAAGCTACGCGATTAACTTTTTGGGCTTGCAGGCCTTTCGCTCCTTCGACGACTTCAAATTCTACCTTTTCTCCGTCTTCGAGTGTTTTGAATCCGTCACCGCCAATATTGGAATAGTGAACAAAGACGTCTCCTCCGCCATCTTGCTCGATAAAACCAAAACCCTTTTTTGCATCAAACCACTTGACTTTGCCAATCGCCATTATCTCATTCTCCTTATATTTAATACTTACCACTTTAAAAAAACGAACAAACTTAGCAACATTTTTCTTTACCGTACGATTCTACATCCTCCTAAAAAGATAAAAAAGATATAAAATAGATATATTATTTGTTTACAGAATCTCTAATACGTCCTCCTTTTTGAAATTTTCTCAAATATTATACCCAATTATAGTTAATTTTAATTCTTAGGAGTAAGGGGTTGTTCGCTTTCCTTTAAAGCAGCTTTCCTGCTTAATTTGACTCTCTTCTGGTCATCTATGCCGATTACTTTTATCATTATTTCCTGGCCTACCTCCACAACATCACCCGCCTTTTCAACATATTCGTAAGAAAGCTCGGAAATATGTACCAAGCCATCGTGCCCGGGAATTATCTCAACAAACGCCCCGTATTCTTTTATTGATAAAACTTTTCCCTTATACGTTTTTCCAACCTCAACTTCCTTCGTCATATTTTCAATCCATGTTTTTGCTTTTTCTGCCGATTCACCAAGGGTTGCGGAAATGATTACCGTTCCATCATCTTCAATTTCAATTTTTGCCCCGGTTTCTTCCTGTATTTTCTTTATGTTTTTTCCGCCAGGGCCAATAATCATTCCGATTTTTTCCGGGTTAATTTTAATCTGTACAATTTTTGGCGCATATACAGAAATTTTTTCTCTCGGTTTTTCAATGACTTTTTCCAGTTCCTGAAGAATATGAAGCCTGCCCTCCCTGGCTTGCGCCAGTGCATCACGCATTATTTTCTCAGTAATTCCAGCAATTTTTATATCCATTTGCAAAGCAGTTACGCCCTGCGCGGTGCCTGCAACCTTAAAATCCATATCTCCCAGGTGATCTTCGGTCCCTAATATGTCAGATAAAATACATACACTGTTCTCTTCTTTCACCAAACCCATAGCAATGCCGGCTACAGGAGCTTTTATAGGCACACCGGCATCCATTAAAGCAAGCGTCCCGCCGCAAACTGATGCCATCGAAGAAGACCCGTTAGATTCGGTTATATCAGACACCACACGGGTTGTGTAAGGGAATTTGTTCGGTGGTGGAAGGACTTCTGCCAGTGCCCGCTCCGCCAATGCGCCATGCCCGATTTCTCTCCTGCCAGGACCTCGCAACGGCTTTGTTTCACCAACACAAAAAGGCGGAAAATTGTAATCCAGCATAAATTTCTTTGAATATTCATCTTCAAGTCCGTCCACTTTTTGTTCGTCCGATGTGGTACCTAGGGTTACCACAACAATTGCCTGTGTTTCTCCCCTTGTAAACAAAGCAGAGCCATGTACTCTGGGGAGAATGCCAACCTCACAGGTAATAGGTCTTATATCCTTCAATCCGCGGGAATCGGGTCGCAATCCTTTAGACACTATTTGTTCCCGGACTACAATTGTTTCAACTGTCTCAAATATTGCTTTAATTTCTTTTGGTGTAGGTGCATTTTCGACGCCTTCTACACAGTATTCATTAATTATGGCCGCAAGTATTTCATCAAGCGCTTCTTTTCGGTATCCTTTTCCAGGAGTCAGATTCTTTTCTACAATAGCGGTATAATATTTTTGTTTAACTTCTTCCATGAGTTCTTTATTCATCATGGAAGGAGCAACAATTTGCTTTTCTTTTCCGCATTTTTCAATAAGTTCGTGTTGAAGAGTTATGATTTCTTTTATAGCCGCATGTCCAAACATAATGGCATCCACCATCTGTTCTTCGGGAATTTCCTTTGCAGACGCCTCAACCATCATAACGGCATCCTCTGTCCCGGAGACAACAATATCCATGCTGCTTTGTGCCAACTCGGCATGTGTGGGGTTGATAATAAATTTCCCTTCAATTTGCCCAACTCTTACCGAGCCAGTAGGTTTGCTAAAGGGAATGCTTGAAATGGATAATGCGGCGGAAGCGCCCACCATCGCAAGTATATCAGGATCATTTTCCTTATCTGCGGAAAGCACTATTGACATAACCTGCACTTCGCGGAAGTACGTATCCGGAAAGAGTGGTCTGATAGGGCGGTCTATCAACCGCATGGTGAGGATTTCTTTTTGAGAAGGTCTTCCTTCTCTCTTGAAAAAACCGCCAGGAAATTTCCCGGCAGCGTATGTCTTTTCCCGGTAATCGACGGTAAGTGGAAGAAAATCTACGTTTCCCTTTTCTTCTGATGCAGAAACCGCTGTAATCAATACTATAGTTTCGCCATATTGCACTAATACGGCACCATCAGCCTGCCTTGCGACCCGGCCTGTTTCTATGCTAAGCGCTCTATTGCCGATCAACTTCTCCACTTTAAATTGTGCCATTTTGACCTCTCAATCTATGTTCTTTAAATTTTCCATTGACCAGCAAAGGAATGGTTAGTTTTAATTGTCTTATGCATTGGTGTGGGTATGTATATTGATTCCTCCATGAATTTAGATTTATTTGCGTAAACCTAGTTTATTTATTAGTTTTTTGTATCTTTCGCGGTCTGTTCTTGATAAATAATTAAGTAACGCTGAACGATTGCCGACCATCTGCAACAATCCTCTTCTCGATGCGTTATCTTTCTTATGCACCTTCAGATGGCCCGTTAAATGATTGATTCGTCCCGTGAGCAAAGCTATCTGCACTTCTGAAGAACCTGTATCATTTTCATGAATTTTAAGATCATTAATAATTTTCTGTTTTGCTTCTTTACTTATCATCGAAACACCAAATCCTTTAAAAATACCCACATTGCCCTATGTGTAAATACCTATTAACTTATCGCTAAAACAAACAATATAAAGGCAAAGTATAGCAAAGACCTTCCGTTCTTTGCAACAAAAAAAATGGGGTATCCCATTGTGGTTTTAGTGTGTATGATATGACAATCTGCGGTTTCACTCCCTTTTAACCAGCCTAAGCACGAAAACAGTCCTCAGTCTGCAATCCCCAATCTGCAATTTGCCGATTGCCGACTGTAGATTGCCGACTTTCTTACGGGGTTAATTCCCTGATAACCTTCCTCATTTCCTCCGCCTGTTTGTGCTGTGGATTTATACGTAATGACTCTTTTATGTGAAAAAGAGCTTTGGCAGTATCGTGAAAATGGTCTTTATAAACAACTCCAAGACTGAGATGAACATCGGCATTGCCGGGGTCCAGCTTGTAAGCTTCCAAAAGTTTATTATACGCATCTTCCACCTGGCCCTTTTTGAAGTAGATTACCGCCATATTATAGTGCGCCAGCGCGAAGTTGCTTCTGATTTTTAATGCCTTTTCTAATTCAGAAAGGGCTTCTTCATACCTTCCCGTGTCAATATAAACGCTTCCGAGATTATTATGCGCATCCGCATAATAGGGGTTTGTTTTAAGCGCCGCCACATATTCATTAATCGCCATGTCGGGCATGCCTTTTCTTTTATAAAGGAGTCCCAGATTGTTATGCGCTTCCGGGTATTGATCTCTCAGCCGAACGGCAAATTGCAGTTCCTCAATCGCCTTGTCCTGCATTCCCTTCAGAGAATACGCTGCGCCGAGATTGCTGTGCGCCTTTGGATGTGTCGGCATTGCCTGTATAGAGCCTTCAAACGCCTGAATTGCCTTATCGATTAAGCCATTATTGTAATAAAAATATCCAAGGCCATTGTAAATCCTGTAACTCTTTGGCGAACGGCGTATCGTTTCCGTGCTGAAGGTAAATTCATTAAGCCAGATCCCGTTTCTCTGTATTGTCCCCCACATCAGCAAAAAACAAATTATCACCACAAATGACAAAAAATAATGCCTTCTTCTGTAAAAACATTGAAAGCCTTTGTTAAATGCCAGTCCCGCAAACAGGGTAAATCCTATGCCCGGGATATAAAGATATCTTTCCGCCATTATATTCAGCAGAGGGGCTATGTTAAGCACGGGCAACATCGATACAAAAAACCAGGTGAAAGCAAAAACCCACTTCCCGGAAAAACAATTTTTTTTTACCAGTACCATGGTGCCGCAGATTACCACAAGAGAAATAATAAACGCCCCATCGAATACAGAATATGCAACAGGAACAACATAATCTGCATTTAAGGGCATGGGAATGAAGAAAAGTTTAAGGTAATACCCAACTACCTTCGTCATCATAAGGGCGTTTATAAAGATGCTTTTTTCAGGATAAAATATCACTTCTCCCGGATTTTTAAATACCTTGAATCGCAAAAACAAATATATGCCGCTAATAATAATGTATCCGATATAGTGGGTAACAAAACGGCCCCTGAAAAAATAAACACTGCGCGAAAGCATACCGGCACACTGGCGGCTGGCAATCTCATTTCTTTTAAAAATAAAATCGTAGGCAAATGCAAGGAGGGGAAAGGTAATTGCCATTTCCTTTGATAATAACGCAAAGAAATAGGCAATCAGGGATACCGCATAAAAGGCAGAAAGATTCCTGACGCTTGCCGTTTTATCTGAAGATTTGAGAAAAAAAATAAACGCAATCAACAAAAAGGTCGCAGATAAAAGATCCTCCCGATAGCTTATAGCATTTACTGCCTCAGAAAATACCGGATGTATGGAAAACATCAGGCACGAGATCAAAGAGACTATACGATTCCCAAAAAGCCGATACGCCAGAAAATACAATAAAACCACATTGACTGTGTGGATAATGTTATTGACGAAGTGGTATCCGGCAGGCCTTATCCCCCAGAGGGCATAGTCGATAAAATACGAAAGGGTAACAATGGGGCGGTACGTCAGTTCATTAGATACAGCGGCATATTTCTTGCTAAAAAGTGCGGTAATATAACGCCATTCACGAATAAAGTGATTATTAGTTATCGTGAGGTAATCGTCATAAACAAACGTATTTGCCAGGGAATTGAGATAGACGATAAGAGGGGTGGCAACGATTATCGCAAATAACAAAATATGATATTTTCTGTTTAACATCTTCAAATGTATATTAATTTCAGTCTCGGAAGTAAGAATACAAAAAATAGCTTAAGTACATATATTACAACATTATATGGTTATAAAACCATTTTCATCGTTTCTGGGTGTTGCAAATGCAACATGATGACTGATGACTTATTTTGTCATTACAAGTGGAAGCGGATTAGAAACCCGATTCTCTATCCATCATACCAAAACCACATGCTTGTCATTTACAAGGGCATCGGCTTGTCATTGCGAGGGTCTTTTCCGAAGCAATCTCATAAACCGTCATAGCGATCCTTCCATCCTGCATTCATTCCATTAATTAATTCTACCTAAATCCTGCAAACAAGGCAAAGCCTTGTTGCAGGAATAGGATTGAAATGGTAGGATTTCCAAGGTATTCGGCGGTATATTGATAACAAAAAACACCTGAAAGGAGATTCACCATTTCGATGAAG